>NZ_JBXUOY010000050.1:0-24828 GCF_057196705.1 Streptomyces sp. ATLC9
CCGCCGCGGCGGTCGCCGCGGCCCGCGGGGCGATCGGCGCGCCGTACGCCTGGGGCCAGGCCGGCCCCGGCTCCTTCGACTGCTCCGGTCTCACCTCCTGGGCGTACGGCCGGGCGGGCGTCTCCCTGCCGCGCACCTCGCAGGGGCAGCTGCACGCCGGGCGGCACGTGCCGCTGGAGCGGGCGCTCCCCGGCGACCTGGTCGTCTACCGGTCGGACGCCAGCCATGTGGGGATGTACGTCGGCGGCGGACAGGTGATCCACGCTCCCCGCCCCGGAGCGCGGGTGCGGTACGACCCGGTCGGGATGATGCCGGTCGCCGCCGTGGTCCGCCCCTGACCCCCTCGTTCCGCCCCCGTCCGCTCCCGGCCGGCCGCGCGCCCCGCACCGGGCCCGTACGATCGGCGGTATGACGCGGAGGTGGCGGAGGGCGGCCGTACTGGTGGCCGGGCTGCTGGCGTTCCAGCCGGGCTGCGTGGAACGGGCGGAGGACGGCGCCGCGGAGCGCGGGCTGCTCCAGGCGGTGCTGGACCGCCAGGCCGAGGCGGTGCTCACCGGTGACCGCGAAGCCTACCTGGCCACCGTCGATCCCCGCGCGGACGGCTACCGGGACGCCCGGAGCACGGTGTTCGGCAACCTCGTCCGGCTGCCGGTCGACCACTGGTCCTACCGCGTCACCGCCACCGGCGACGACGCCTTCCCGCTCCCGCCGGACGCGGACGGCGGGGACCGGGGGACGGACATCCGGCGGGTCGCGGTCCGCGCCGAACTGCGCTACCGGATCGAGGGCTACGACCCCGTACCGGTGCGGGACGTGGAGTACCTGACCCTGACCGAGCGGAAGGGCCGCTGGTACGTCTCCTCCGACGGCGGCGGCCGCCGCGGCACCCGGCAGCTGTGGGAGCAGGGGGAGATGACCGTCGTGCGCGGCGGACGGAGCCTGGTGCTGGGGGTCGGCCGTCCGGAGACCGAACTGCGCGCGCTGGCCGACGACGCCGACCGCGCGGTCCCCGGCGCCGACGCCGCCTGGCCGCGTCCCTGGCCGCGCCGGGTGCTGGTCCAGGCCCCCGCCACACTGGAGCGGATGGCCGATCTCCTGGGCGGCCCGCCCTCCTCCTACCGGGGCATCGCAGCCGTCACCACCGGGGAGGCGGGCGGCCGTGGCCGGACGCCCGCGGAGCGGATCGTGGTCAACCCGGAGGCCTACCGGCTGCTGGGCGAGGAGGGGCGGCGGGTCGTCATGACCCATGAGGTCACCCACGTGGCCACCCGCGAGCACACCACCGAGTCCACCCCGCTGTGGCTGTCGGAGGGCTTCGCGGACTGGGCCGCCTACCGGGGGGTGGAGCGCCCGCCCGGGCGGATCGCCCCCGTGCTGACCGAGGCCGTCCGCGACGGCCGGACCCCCCGGAGGCTGCCGACGGACGAGGAGTTCGCCTTCGCCGGGGACGCCGACCGGCTCGCCCGCTCCTACGAGAGCGGCTGGCTGCTGTGCCGGATGGTGGCGCAGAGGTGGGGCGAGGAGAAGCTGGTCGAGCTGTACCTGGCGGCGGGCCGGGCCGGGGGCGGCATGGACCCGGTGGTCCGCGAGGTGCTCGGCACCGGTATGGACGGGCTCACCGCGCGCTGGCGCGAGTACCTGCGGCGGGAGTTGGCCGGGCGCCGCTAGTGCCGCCCTCACGGGCGCCGCGCCGCGGGACCCCTCGCCGCGAGACCTCTTGCCGCGGGCCCGCCCCTCACCGGGGCACCAGCCCGTCCTCCCGCCGCGGCGCTCCGGCCCCCTTCCCGGGCCCGTCCCCGCCGCCGCGCCCGCCCGCCGGCTCCGCGCGGCGCAGGGGCTCGGTCACCGTCGTGCGCCACAGCCGGGCGCAGGAGAGCAGCGCGGCGGTCACCAGCAGCCCGTTGCGCACCACCAGCAGTGTGATGCCCAGGACGTCGCTCGCCACCACGCTGCCGAAGTTGAGGGGGAACTCCAGCAGCGTCACCCCCGTCGCCACGACCACCAGCACGGCGGGCGGCCCCTGCCGCCCGGTGCGCAGCGTCGCCGACACCGCGGCCAGGCCCACCAGCCAGACCATGTACTGCGGGCTGATGACCCGGCTGGTGACGGTGAACAGCAGCACCGCGGCGAACGCGGCGTCCGCCGCGGTGCTCGCCGTCCACTCCACCGCGCGCAGCCGCCACCGCAGCAGCCAGCCGAAGGCGGCGGCGGTGCACAGCAGCGCCGCGGTGCTCACCACGTCCACGTACGGGCCCAGGAACTCCACCGAGCCGTAGTTCAGCAGCACCCGGCCCTCCCAGCCGAAGTGCCGCGCCACGTGGAAGACCAGAGCGCCCACCGACTCGACCTCGGTGCCGCGGTCGCGCTGGTGGGTGAGGAAGTCCAGCGCGCCGGGCATGGCGGCGGCGAACGCGGCGGTCAGCACCAGGGCCGTCGCCGCGGCCGCGCCCCACACGGCACGGGTGACGCGCCCGCGCGGCGTGCCCACCAGCAGCAGCGCGGGCCACACTTTCAGCAGCGCGCCGAAGGCCGCCAGCGCCCCGGCCGTGCGCGGGCTGCGGGACAGCGCCAGCAGCGCGGCGACCGCGACGGCGGTGACCATCAGGTCGTAGCGGGCGTACACCGTCGGGCCCAGCAGCGGCACCCCGGCCACCCACACCCACGCGCCCGCGCGGCCGCGGCCCCCCTCCCGCCCGGCGCCGCGCCGGGAGGCGTACAGCAGCAGCGCGAACGCGGCGGCGTCGGCGGCACAGGCCAGCACGTAGAACGCCGCCGGGTACTCCAGGAAGGGCAGCAGCGCGGGGGAGAGAATCGCCAGCGCCGCGGCGGGCGGGTACTGCCAGGTGACGTCGTCCGGCGGGAAGACACCGGTGCTCAGCACCCGGTACCAGCCCTGGTAGATCACCGACACATCGCTGGTGACGTCCGGTCCCGGCACCGTGATCACCTTGAACACGCACAGGAGCACCACGGTCCGGGTGGCGGCCCAGGCCACGATCAGAAGGCGCATGGACCGACCGTACCGGGTGCCGCCCGGGCCCCCGGGGGCAGCGGGTACTGTCGGCGGCGATGGACAAGACCCTGATCGTCACCAACGACTTCCCGCCCCGGCCCGGCGGCATCCAGGCCTTCCTGCACAGCATGGCGCTGCGGCTGGACCCGGAGCGGGTCGTCGTCTACGCCTCGACCTGGAGGCGCGGCCGGGAGGGCGCCGAGGCCACCGCGCGCTTCGACGCGGAGCAGCCCTTCACCGTCGTCCGCGACTCCACGACCGTGCTGCTGCCGACCCCGCGCGTGACGCGCCGGGCGACCTCGCTCCTGCGCGAACACGGCTGCGCGTCGGTGTGGTTCGGGGCGGCTGCGCCACTGGGGCTGATGGCCCCCGCGCTGCGACGGGCGGGAGCGCGGCGGCTGGTGGCGACCACCCACGGCCACGAGGCCGGCTGGGCCCGGCTGCCCGCGGCCCGGCAGCTGCTGCGGCGTGTCGGCGAGGGCACCGACACCCTCACCTACCTCGGCGAGTACACCCGCTCCCGGATAGCCGCCGCGCTCACCGGGGAGGCGGCCGCGCGGATGGTCCATCTGCCGCCGGGCGTCGACGAGAGGACCTTCCACCCCGGCTCCGGCGGCGACGCGGTGCGGGAGCGGCTGGGCCTGACCGGACGGCCGGTGGTGGTGTGCGTCTCGCGGCTGGTGCCGCGCAAGGGCCAGGACACCCTCATCCGCGCCATGCCGCGGATCCTGGCCGAGGTCCCCGAGGCGGTGCTGCTGGTCGTCGGAGGCGGGCCGTACGAGCGGGCGCTGCGGAGGCTGGCGCGGGAGACCGGGGTGGCCGGCTCGGTGCGCTTCACCGGAGCGGTGCCGTGGGAGGAGCTGCCCGCCCACTACGGCGCGGGCGACGTCTTCGCCATGCCCTGCCGCACCCGCCGCGGCGGGCTCGACGTGGAGGGGCTCGGCATCGTCTACCTGGAGGCGTCGGCCACCGGTCTGCCGGTCGTCGCCGGGGACTCCGGCGGCGCGCCCGACGCCGTGCTGGACGGCGAGACCGGCTGGGTGGTGCGCGGCGGAGCCCCTGGCGGCGAGGCGTCCGCGGAGACGGCCGACCGCATCGTGAACCTGCTCAAGGACCCCGGGCTGCGACGCCGGATGGGCGAGCGCGGCCGGCAGTGGGTCGAGGAGCGCTGGCGCTGGGACCTGCTGGCCGACCGGCTGCGGGCACTGCTCTAGGTGCCGCGTCCGGCGCGCCGCCGCGCGGGCTTTCCGGGCCGGGCGGACCCGCACCGGAAGGGCGGCCCGTGTGCTCTCCCGGCGTGCCCGCGCGCACCGCGCGGTGGACGCCGCATCATGCGTACAGCGCCTCGATCTCCCGCGTGAAGTCCCTGGCGACCACACCGCGCTTGAGCTTCATCGAGGGCGTCAGATGCCCCGACTCCTCGGTGAACTGGGCCGCGAGGAGGCGGAACCTGCGCACCGACTCGGCACGGGAGACGGCCGCGTTGCCGTCGTCCACCGCCCGCTGGACGGCCGCCAGCAGCTCGGGGTCCTCCAGCAGCCGCTCCCTGGACAGGCCGGACTTGCCGTGCTCCTCCGCCCAGCGGGGCAGGAACTCCTCGTCCAGCGTGATCAGCGCGGCGACGAACGGGCGGCCGTCGCCGACCACCATGCACTCGGCGACCAGGGCGTGGGCCCGGATCCGGTCCTCGATGACGGCCGGGGCGACGTTCTTGCCGCCCGCCGTCACCAGGATCTCCTTCTTGCGGCCGGTGATGGTCAGATAGCCGTCCTCGTCGAGGGTGCCGATGTCACCGGTGTGGAACCAGCCGTCCTCCATCGCCTCGGCGGTGGCGGCCTCGTTGTTCCAGTAGCCGCTGAACAGGTGCTCACCGCGCAGCAGCACCTCGCCGTCGTCGCCGATGCGGACCGTCGAGCCCGGCAGCGGCTGTCCGACCGTGCCGACCTTCGGGCGGTCGTAGGGGTTGAAGGCGGTGGGCGCGCAGGACTCGGTCAGCCCGTAGCCCTCCAGCACGGTGAAGCCGATGCCGCGGTAGAAGTGCCCCAGCCGCTCGCCCAGCGCCGCGCCGCCGGAGATGGCGTGGGTGGCCCGGCCGCCGAGGACCGCGCGCAGCTTGCCGTAGACCAGCTTGTCGAAGAGTCTGTGCTTCAGCCTCAGGCCCAGCGAGGGCCCGGAGGCGGTGTCCAGCGCGCGGCTGTAGGCGATCGCGGTGTCGGCGGCCCGGTCGAAGATCCTTCCCTTGCCCTCGGCCCGGGCCTTGGCCCGTGCCGAGTTGTAGACCTTCTCGAACACCCGGGGCACGCCCAGGATCAGCGTCGGGCGGAAGCCGGCCAGGTCGTCGGTGAGCCGCTTGACGTCGGGGCTCAGACCGAGCCGGATCGGCGCCATGACGGCGGCGATCTGCACCATGCGGCCGAAGACGTGGGCGACCGGCAGGAAGAGCAGCACCGAGCCCTCGCCGGGGACGAACAGCGGCTTGAGCCGCTCGACCACGTTGCCGCAGTCGGCGAAGAACGCCCGGTGGGACAGGACGCAGCCCTTGGGGCGGCCGGTGGTACCGGAGGTGTAGACGATGGTGGCCGGGGCGTCGGCGTCGGCGGCGCCGCTGTGCTCGTCCAGGACCGCGTCGGCGACCTGCGTGCCGGAGTCGGCCAGTTTCCGCACCGCGCCGTCGTCGACGGTCCACAGGTTGGCCAGCTCGGGCAGCCGGTCGCGTACGGACTCCACCGCGGCGGCGTGGGCGCCGCTCTCCACGACGCAGCCGACCGCACCGGAGTCGGAGAGGATCCACTGGATCTGCTCCGGCGAACTGGTCTCGTAGATGGGCACGGTCACCGCGCCGGCGCTCCAGACGGCGAAGTCCAGCAGCGTCCACTCGTAGCGGGTGCGCGACATCAGGCCGATCCGGTCGCCGGGACGCACGCCCGCCGCGATCAGGCCCTTGGCGGCGGCCCGCACCTCCGCCAGGAACTCCCGGGCGGTCAGGTCCTCCCAGCCGTCCTCGGCGTCCTTGCGGGCGATGACGGGGAGGTCGGGATGCTGTGCGGCGTTGCGGCGGATGAGATCGGTCAGATTTCCGTCCGCGGGCACCTCGTACAGGGCCGGAAGGCTGAACTCGCGCAAAACTGATGCTCCTCATCGGCGCCGCCGCGGATCCGCGGGGAAACGGACCTCCGCCGGCTCTGGCCCAGGACAGGGGTCTTGGGGGTGGACGGCCACGGACGTTACCCACCGGTACGGGGCTCGGGATAGGGGGTGGCGCCGAGATGTTCGGTGCGTCACACACCACGGGACTGTCCCCAGCAGGGTAGTCCACGCGGCCGGCGGCCACGAGGGAGACGCAGGTCCAGGGGGTGTGCGCGGTCCATCCGCGCGCCGGGGCACGAGCTTCTAGGGTGGTCCCATGCGAGTCCATGTGGTGAGCGACGTACACGGCAACAGCCGGGACCTGGCCACGGCCGGCGAGGGCGCGGACGCGCTGGTCTGCCTGGGCGACCTCGTGCTGTTCATCGACTACGCCGACCACACCCGCGGCATCTTCCCCGACCTCTTCGGCGCGCGGAACACCACCCGGTACGTCGAGCTGCGCACCGCGCGCCGCTTCGAGGAGGCCCACGAGCTGTCGGCCCGGCTCTGGGCCGACGTGGACAGGGCGGGGGCGGTGGAGGCGGCCGTGCGCCGCCAGTACGCCGAACTGTTCGCCGCCTTCCCCGCCCCCACCTACGCCACCTACGGCAACGTGGACATCCCCGGGCTGTGGCCCGAGTACGCCCGGGAGGGCACCACCGTCCTGGACGGACGGACGGCCGACATCGGGGGGCTGCGCTTCGGCTTCGTCGGCGGCGGCCTGCCCAGCCCGATGCGTACGCCCTTCGAGGTCGACGAGGAGACCTACGCGGCCAAGGTCGCCGCCCTCGGCGAGGTCGACGTGCTGTGCTCCCACATCCCGCCCCTGGTGCCCGAGCTGTGCTACGACACCGTCGCCCGCCGCTTCGAGCGCGGCAGCGAGGCGCTGCTGGAGGCCGTCCGCGCGGTGCGGCCCCGGTACGCGCTCTTCGGCCACGTCCATCAGCCCCTGGCGCGGCGCACGCGGATCGGCCGGACCGAGTGCGTGAACGTCGGCCACTTCAACGCCACCGGCAGGCCCTGGGTCCTGGAGTGGTGACGGCGCCGGACGAGCGCGGGCGGGGGACGGGGGCGGGCGGGCCGTCGCGCCCGCGCGGTAGCCTTCCCCCGCAGACGGCGGCGGACCACGAGCCGTTGCGCAGCAACGCGGAGGAGCCACAGGGATGGCCGAGCACACCAGGTCGAGCATCATCGTCGAGGCGGCACCGGCCGAGGTCATGGGGGTGATCGCCGACTTCGGGCGCTACCCGGAGTGGACCGGCGAGGTCAAGGAGGCCGAGGTGCTCTCCACCGACGACCGGGGCCGGGCCGAGCAGGTACGGCTGCTGCTCGACGCCGGGGCCATCCGGGACGAGCACACCCTCGCCTACGAGTGGACCGGGCCCGAGGAGGTCCGCTGGTCCCTGGTGAGATCGCAGATGCTGCGCACCCTGGACGGCGTGTACCGCCTGCGGGCCCTCGACGGCGGCAGCCGCACCGAGGTGACCTACCAGCTCACCGTGGACGTGAAGATCCCCATGCTCGGCATGATCAAGCGCAAGGCCGAGAAGGTCATCATCGACCGTGCTCTGGACGGGCTGAAGAAGCGCGTCGAGGGCGGAGCCAGGCCCTGAGCGCGCAGGGCGCCCCGCCGCGCACGGTCCTGGTCACCGGTGGTGGGGGCAGCGGCCGCACCACGGTCGCGGCCGCCACCGCGCTGGCGGCCGCCCGAAGCGGCCGGCGCACGCTGCTGCTCAGCGCCGAGGGCCCGGCCCTGCCGGAGACACTGTTCGGCACAGGCGGTACCGGCGGTGCGGACGGCACGGGCGGCGCGGAGGCGCCCCGAGAGGTCGCCCCCGGCCTGTTCCTGTCCCGTCTCGACTCCGGCGCCGACTTCCGGGCCCGCGCCGTCGCCCTCCAGGAACGCGCCCGCTCCGCCCTGGACCTGCTGGGCGCCGAACCGCTGGACGAGGACGAGCTGGCCGAGCCGCCGGGGGCCGACGCCTTCGCCCTGCTGCGCGCGCTGCGCGCCGCGCACGACCCGGACGCGCACGACCGCGCGGGGAACGGCCCGTACGACCTGGTCGTGGCCGACATGCCGCCGACCGGGCGGGCCGTGCGCACCCTGGCGCTGCCCGAGCACACCCGGCACTGGCTGCGGCGGCTGCTGCCGCCGGAACGGCAGGCCGCCCGCGCGCTGCGTCCGGTCCTGGCCCAGCTCGCGGGGGTGCCGGTGCCCGCCCGCTCGCTCTACGAGGCCGCCGGCCGGCTGGACCGCGAACTCGCCGCCGCGCAGGCGGTGGTCGAGTCACCCGGGACGACCGTGCGGCTGGTCCTCGAGCCCGGCCCCGCCGCCGTCCGCGCGCTGCGCGCCGCCCGGGCCGGACTCGCGCTGCACGGCCTGGCGCCGGACGCCGTGATCGCCAACCGGCTGCTGCCCACCGCCTCGCCCGATCCCTGGCTGGCGGGCCTGGCGTCCCGCCAGCAGGAGGCGCTCAAGGAACTCCTGGACGACTGCCCGGCCGACTCGGCGGCCGTGTGCGAGCTGCCGCACCTGGGCCGGGAGCCGCAGGGCCCGGCCGACCTCGGCGAACTGGCGGAGCGGATCCCCCTGCCCGGCCCCCCGCCCGGAGCCGCCCCGGAGGGGGACCGGGCCGAGGGGCCGTGGACGGTGGAGGACCGGATCGCGGACGAGGGCGTTCTGCTGTGGCGGCTGCCGCTGCCCGGCGCCGACCGCGAGACGCTGTCCCTGGTGCGCCGCGGCGACGAGGCCGTGGTCACCACCGGGCCGTTCCGCAGGGTTCTGCCGCTGCCCGCCGCGCTGTGCCGCTGCGCGGTGGCGGGGGCCCGGCTGGCCGGCGGCGAGCTGACGGTGCGCTTCGAGCCCGAGCCCGGACTGTGGCCGGTGCGGGACTGAGCAAGCGCGTTCGGCGCCCCGGACGCGGCCGGGGCGTTCGGGTAACGTCGAAGGGGAGGGCCCGCCCGCCGGGCGCCCCTCACCGCCCGCCGCGGACGACCGCGGCCCCCGTCGCAGCCACGCCCCAGGAGCCCGCCATGAGCGATGCCACCGAGCGCCCGTCCCACGCAGCCCCCGGCGCCGATTCCGATGCCTGGGCCTCCGCCTGCGAGGAGGACCTCGCCGCCGAGCGCGAGCGCCGCCGCGAGCGGTACGGGACCCCGCCGGGGAGCGCCGCCGAGGAGCTGCTGAAGCTGGCCGAGGCGGTCACGGGGAAGCTCGCCGAGATCGGGGGACCGCTGGCCGGGCCCGCGGCCCGGGGCGCGGTGCGGCAGTTCGCCCACTTCGCGGACCGTGCCAGAGCGGCGGTCGAGCCCGTCGTCGAACGCAACCCGGAGGTCTTCGACCACCTCGCGGCCGCGGGCGGCGAGTTGCTGGCCGCCTACCGCGCCGCGGTGGCGGACCAGGAGGGGCGCTGGACCCGCGGGGAGGCGGGCGGCGCCGCCCCGGAGGACGGCGGTGGCCGGACCGGGCGGGAGGAGGACCGCGGCGCGGCCGGGAACGGGAAGAGCGGGAAGGACGGCAGGGGTGGCGAGGGGGAGGGCCCCGCCGGATCCCAGCGGATCGAACTCGACTGATCTCCGCTCCGGTGCCCGCCCCGGCCGGCGCCCGGCCGGAACACCCCGGACGGCCGGGCCGGAAGCCGTCGGCCGGCGTTCGGGCACCGTTCAGACCTTGTACGGATCGGGTTGGGTTTCGCAGTCGGTCCGTTCAAGCCTCCGCCCTCCGGTACGGTTGTGCACAGCGGGGATCGACCGAGTAACTGAGGGATACATGGGACTCACCATCGGCGTCGACATCGGCGGTACGAAGATCGCGGCCGGCGTGGTCGACGAGGAGGGCGCGATCCTCGAGACCAGCACGGTGCCCACCCCGCCCACCGCCGAGGGCGTCATCGACGCCATCGCGGAGGCGGTCCGCACCGTCAGCACCGGGCACGAGATCGAGGCGGTAGGCATCGGCGCCGCCGGCTACGTCGACGACAAGCGGGCCACCGTCCTGTTCGCCCCCAACATCAAGTGGCGCAGCGAGCCGCTCAAGGACAAGGTCGAGCAGCGCGTGGGCCTCCCGGTCGTCGTCGAGAACGACGCCAACGCGGCCGCCTGGGGCGAGTACCGCTTCGGCGCCGGCCAGGGCCACGACGACGTCGTGTGCATCACGCTCGGCACCGGGCTGGGCGGCGGCATCATCATCGGCGGGAAGCTCCACCGCGGACGGTTCGGCGTCGCCGCGGAGTTCGGCCACGTCCGGGTCGTCCCCGACGGCCTGCTGTGCGGCTGCGGCAGCCAGGGCTGCTGGGAGCAGTACGCCTCGGGCCGCGCCCTGGTCCGCTACGCCCGCCAGCGCGCCAACGCCACCCCCGAGAACGCGGAGATCCTGCTCGCCCTCGGCGACGGGACCCCCGAGGGCATCGAAGGCCGGCACATCAGCCAGGCCGCCCGGCAGGGCTGCCCGGTGGCGGTCGACTCCTTCCGCGAGCTGGCCCGCTGGGCCGGCGCGGGGCTGGCCGACCTGGCCTCGCTCTTCGACCCCTCCGCGTTCATCGTCGGCGGTGGCGTCTCGGACGAGGGTGATCTGGTCCTCGAACCGATCCGCAAGTCCTTCCGCCGCTGGCTGGTGGGCGGCCAGTGGCGCCCGCACGCCCAGGTGCTCGCCGCTCAGCTCGGCGGCAGGGCCGGGCTGGTGGGCGCGGCCGACCTGGCCCGCCAGGGCTGACGGCGCGGGTGAACGAGGCCGCCGGGAACGGACCCGGGCGCACGGCGCCCGGGGACCTGCCCGCGTCCCGCGCCGAACCCGGCGGTTCGGCCGTCGTCCGGCTGCTGAGCTACAACATCCGCTCCATGCGCGACGACACGGACGCGCTGGCCCGGGTCGTCCGGGCCTGCGCGCCCGACGTGCTCTGCGTCCAGGAGGCGCCCCGCTTCTTCCGCTGGCGCAAGTACGCGGCCCGCCTCGCCCGGGAGACGGGTCTGGTGTACGTCACGGGCGGGGCGACCGCCACCGGACCGATGATCCTGTCCTCGCTGCGCGCCCATGTGGAGCGCGGCGAGGACGTGCTGCTGCCGCGCACTCCCGGCCTGCACCGCCGCGGCCTGGCCACGGCGGTGCTGCGCTTCGGTCCCTCCGCCCGGCTGGCGGTGGTCTGCTGCCACCTCAGCCTGGCCGAGAGGGAGCGGTACGCCCAGGCCGGGATGGCCTTGGACCACCTCGCGGGCATGGGGGTGGAGGCCGGGGTGGTGGCCGGCGACCTCAACGACGAACCGGACGGCCGGGCCTTCCGCCGCCTGGCCGCCGGCCTCCAGGACGGCTGGGCCGCCGGAGCGTGGGGCGGCGAACTCACCTCGACCGCGGCCGAGCCCCGCAAGCGCATCGACGCCGTGCTGGCCACCGGGGCGGTTGAGGTGCTGGGCTGCGGGGTGCCCGCCGGCCTCCCGGGCGTCGCCGACGCGGATCTGCGGGCGGCCACCGACCACCTGCCGGTCCTGGCCGCCCTGCGGGTGCCCGCCGCCGCGTAGCCCGGACGCTCCCACCGGTCCGGCCGGGCCCTCAGACCACCGCGCCGCGCCCCGGATCCTCGAAGTCGTCGTCCTCGTCGCGCATCCGTGTCACCAGCGCGGCGAAACCGCCCAGGAACCCGCCGATGCCCAGGGTGGCGATCCACCATGTCACCGGCTGCTGGAACAGGATGGTCAGCATCAGCAGCAGCGGGCCGCCCAGAACCGCCAGCCAGGCGAAGCGGCTCGCCGGGTCGCCCTTGGGCAGCGGCGGGGGCTCGGGCGGCACGAAGTGGCCCTCATCGTCCTCGCCGAGGTCTTCCTCGGACGGCTCGGCCGGGCTCCAGTCGCGCGGTCCGGAACCGGCCGCGTACACGGTGAAGCCGCGCACCGGGGGGGCGCCGGCCTCCGGCCCGGAGCGCCCGCCGCCCCCCTCCCCGGACCCGGTCTCCTCGTCGGGCCGGATCTCCCCGCCGGCCCCGGCCTTCTCGCCGGGACCGCCGGTTCCGCCGCCGGGCCGCTCCTCTGCCGGAGGGCCCGCGGGCTCCTTCCCGTAGGCGGCCACGATCTGGGCCCAGGCGGCCTCCTCGTCCAGGGGCTCCGGGCCCTCGCCGCGGCCTTGCTCACGCTCCGTCACGTTCCGTCTTCCTCGCTGTGAGGCGGGTGATGAATCCGTAGGAGTCCGCGAAGATCCGCTCCGCGTCGTGGTCCAGCGTGGCCACGTGCAGGCTCCGCTCCAGCACCGTCTCGGTGACGTCGCGCGAGGAGACCCGCTCCAGGATCAGCGCCGAGTCCGAGGGAGGGACGACGTGGTCCACGCGGCTGTGCAGGAGCAGCAGCGGCCGGGTGACCCGGGGCAGCTCCCCGCGCACCGTCCGCAGCAGGTCGTACAGGGAGTGGGCGGCGTGCAGCGGCACCCGGTCGTAGCCGACCTCCACCGCGCCCTCCTTGGCGATGTCCCCGGTGACGCCCCGGGTGGAGGGGATCAGATGGCGCAGGACGGGCAGCGCGTATCCCTGGATCCGCGGGAGGGTGGCCGCCGGGTTGACCGCCACGACCCCGCTGACCGCGTCGCCGTGCAGGGCGGCCAGTCGCAGCGCGAGCGCACCGCCCATCGACAGACCGCAGACGAAGACCTGCTCGCAGCGCTCGCGCAGCCGGCGCAGTTCGAGCTCGACGGTCGCGTACCAGTCCTGCCAGCCGGTGACCGCCAGGTCCTGTTGGCGCGTGCCGTGGCCGGGCAGCAGCGGCAGCGAGACGGTCAGGTCCCTGTCGGCCAGATAGCGGGCCCAGGGGCGCATCGACTGCGGACAGCCGGTGAAACCATGGCACAGCAGGACGCCGACCTCGCCGCCGTCGTGGTGCAGCGGTTCGGCACCGGGGAGCAGGGGCACCGTGGATCTCCGTTCGGTGGTCGACTCGGTGGGGCGCCCGGCACGGACGGGCGGGGTGCTGCCACCCTACGCGTGCGGGCGGTGACCGGGTAGGCCGGACGGCCCGCGCGGGAGCGGAACGGGGAGGGCGCCGGTGCCGGCGGGATATGGTCTTACCGGCAGACACAGGAGGTTCCTCGGTTGTTGTACGGCGTCATGAAGCTCTCCCTCGGGAACGGGCTCAGGCTCGCGTTCCGTCCCTGGGTGGAGGGCCTTGAGAACATTCCGGCCGAGGGGCCGGCCATCCTCGCGAGCAACCACCTGTCGTTCTCCGACTCCTTCTTCCTGCCCGCGGTCCTGGACCGCAAGGTCACCTTCATCGCCAAGGCGGAGTACTTCACCACCCCGGGCGTCAAGGGCCGGCTGACGGCGGCGTTCTTCAAGGGCATCGGCCAGCTCCCGGTGGACCGTTCGGGCGGGCGGGGCGCGGGCGAGGCCGCGATCCGCAGCGGTATCCAGGTACTGGAGCGCGGCGAGCTGTTCGGCATCTACCCCGAGGGGACCCGCTCCCCGGACGGCCGCCTCTACCGCGGCAAACCGGGCGGACTGGCCCGGGTGGCGCTGGCCACGGGCGCGCCGGTCGTCCCCGTCGCGATGATCGACACGGAGAAGATCCAGCCGCCGGGCAAGGTCGTCCCGAAGCTGATGCGCCCCGGCATCCGGATCGGCGGGCCCCTGGACTTCAGCCGCTACCAGGGCATGGACGGCGACCGCTTCGTCCTGCGGTCGATCACCGACGAGGTCATGTACGAGATCATGAAGCTGTCCGGCCAGGAGTACGTCGACATGTACGCCACGGCGGCCAAGCGGCAGATCGCGGAGCGGGAGAAGGCCGAGAAGGCGGAGAAGGCCGGCCGCGCCGCGCGCCCCAGGACCGGGGAGGCCGCCGGGGACGGCGGGGGCGGCGACAGAGCGGCCTAGTGCCGCCGGGGGAGGTACGGGGGTGGCGATGGACGCGGGGATGTCGGTCGAGCAGCCGTTGTGGAGGGCGCTGACGGCCTACCGGGTGCTCACCGCGGGGTACGCGCTGGCGCTGTACGTCCACGCGTACGGCGAGTACGTCCATCCGCTGGGCGCGGGCGCCTACCTCGTCTTCCTGGCGGTGTGGACGCTGGCGACCGTGCGCAGGGTCTCCTCGGCCGAGCGCTGCACCCCGCCCTTCCTGGCGGTGGAGCTGGCCATCGCGCTCACCGGCGTCCTGCTGACACCGGTGGTGGACACCCAGGCGCGCATCGACGCCGGCGGCCCCACCCTGCCCTCGATATGGACGGCCGGCGCGGTGCTCGGCTTCGCGATCAAGAAGGGCTGGCGCCGGGCCGCGGGGGCCTCGCTGCTGGTCGGCGCCGCGAACGTGGCCGCGGCGGGCGGCTTCGCGCAGGACACCGTGCACAACGTGCTGCTGGTGTGTATCGCGAGCATCGCCATCGGCTACGTCGTCGAGGTGGCCCGTGCCAGCGAGCGCACGCTGGCGCGCGCGCTCCGGATCGAGGCCGCCACCCGCGAGCGGGAGCGACTGGCCCGGGACATCCACGACAGCGTGCTGCAGGTGCTGGCCATGGTGCAGCGCCGCGGCACCGCCATCGGCGGCGAGGCGGCCGAGCTGGGGCGGCTGGCGGGCGAGCAGGAGGCGGCGCTGCGCACGCTGGTCTCCAGCGGTGTGGTGCCCGGGGCCGCCGCGCCCCGCGCCGCCGGGGGTCTCGGCCCGGTTTCCCGGGCCGCCGTACCGCCGCAGCGCGGCGGCGCGGAGGACCCGGCCGGCGGGAAGGTCTGCGATGTGCGCGCGCTGCTGTCCGCGTACGCCGGGAGCAGGGTCTCCTTCGCCGAACCCGGCGCCCCGGTACCGCTGCCGGCGGCGGCCGCCCGGGAACTGGCCGCGGCGGTCGGCGCGGCCCTGGACAATGTGCGCACACACGCACGGGGACCGTCGGGTGAGGAGGCGCAGGCGTGGATCCTGCTGGAGGACGAGCCGGACGCCGTGGTGGTGACCGTCCGGGACGACGGGCCCGGCATCCCGCCGGGGCGGCTGGAGGACGCGGAGGCCGAGGGCCGCATGGGCGTGGCGCTCTCCATCCGCGGCCGGCTGCGGGACCTGGGCGGCGGCGCGGAGCTGCTGTCGGTGCCGGGCCAGGGAACGGAAGTCGAGTTGAGGGTGCCGAAGGATGACCAGGACGACCAGCGCAACCAGTGAGACCGGCGGACGCGGCGGAGCCGTGCGGGTGATGGTCGTCGACGACCACCCGATGTGGCGGGACGCGGTCGCCCGCGACCTGGCCGAGGCGGGCTTCGACGTGGTGGCCACCGCCGGGGACGGGCCCCAGGCGGTGCGGCGGGCACGGGCCGCCGAGCCGGACGTCCTCGTCCTGGACCTCAACCTGCCCGGACTGCCGGGCGTCGAGGTGTGCCGCCGGCTCGTCGGCTCCGGACCGGCCGGCGAACCCGCCGGCCCCCGGGTGCTGGTGCTCTCCGCGAGCGGCGAGCACGCGGACGTGCTGGAGGCGGTGAAGTCCGGCGCGACGGGCTATCTGGTGAAGTCGGCGAGTACGCGGGAGCTGCTGGAGGCCGTGCGCCGCACCGCGGAGGGGGACCCGGTGTTCACGCCGGGGCTGGCCGGGCTGGTGCTCGGCGAGTACCGGCGGCTGGCCGGCGACCCCGCGCCGCGCGGACGCGACGAACCCGGCGCGCCCCGGCTGACCGAGCGGGAGACCGAGGTGCTGCGACTGGTCGCCAAAGGGCTGTCGTACAAGCAGATCGCCGAGCGACTGGTCATCTCCCACCGCACCGTGCAGAACCATGTGCAGAACACCCTGGGCAAGCTCCAGCTCCACAACCGGGTGGAGTTGGTGCGCTACGCGATCGAGCGCGGGCTGGACGACGACTGAGCCCTGCCGCGCCCGTCGCCCGTTCCGGCGCTTCGCCGCACCCGCCGCCCGTACCCCCGCTAGCGTGTCCGGGGCGGCCGGCCGGTGGTTCCGCCGGATCGGGGGAACCCTCCGGAGGAGGCCGGAAACGGGAAACCGGGCGGAGAAGGGAGACTCATGCGGGTCGGAGTGCTGACCGGCGGCAGCGACTGCCCCGGACTCAACGCGGTGCTGCGCGCGATCGTCCGCAAGGGGGTGCAGGAGTACGGCGACGAGTTCACCGGGTTCCGCGACGGCTGGCGCGGTGTGCTGCGGGACGAGACCGTGCCGCTCGACATCCGGGCCGTGCGCGGCACCCTGCCGCGCGGCGGCACCATCCTCGGCTCCTCGCGCACCAACCCCCTGGCGGAGGACGACGGGGCCGACAGGGTGCTGGGCACCCTGGCCCGGCACCGGCTGGACGCCCTGATCGTGGTCGGCGGGACCGCCACGCTCGGCGCCGCGGCCCGGCTGGCCGAGGACCACGGCGTCCCCCTGGTGGGCGTGCCCAAGACCATCGACAACGACATCCCCCTCACCGACTACACCGTCGGCTTCGACACCGCCGTCGGCGTCGCCACCCAGGCCATCGACCGGCTGCACACCACCGCCGAGTCCCACAAGCGGGTGCTGGTGGTCGAGGTGATGGGGCGCAGCGCCGGGTGGATCGCCCTCCACTCGGGCCTGGCGGGCGGGGCCAACTGCATCCTCATCCCCGAGCAGCCCTTCGGCGTGGAGCAGGTCTGCGAGTGGGTCGAGTCCCGGTTCCGGGCCACCTACGCCCCGATCGTCGTCATCGCCGACAGCGCCCTGCCCGAGTCGGGCGAGATCACCCTGCACCGCGGCACCACACCGCTGCCGGGCACGGATCCCCGCGCCCGGCTCTCCGGGGTGGGCGAGTGGCTGGGCAGGGAGATCGAGCGGCGCACCGGCAAGGAGTCCCGCACCACCGTGCTCGGCCATCTCCAGCGCGGCGGCGCCCCCAGCCCGTTCGACCGCTGGCTGGCCACCCGCTTCGGCCTGCACGCGATCGACGCGGTGCACCGGGGCGACTGGGGCTCGATGACGGCGCTGCGGGGCACCGGGATCACCCGCGTACGGCTGGCGGAGGCGGCCTCCACGCTGAAGACGGTCGATCCGTCGCTGTACGAGGAGGCCGGTGTCTTCTTCGGCTGACCCCTGACCCCTGACCCCTGACCCCTGGCCCCTGACCCCTGACCGCGGCCCGGCCGGCTCGCCGGGCCGCGGTCCCCTCAGACCAGGACGGCGGCCAGCAGATCGGCCGTGATCCGCGCCCCCTCCAGTGTCAGCACCGACTCGGGGTGGAACTGCACCCCGGCGAAGTGCGGCCCGCGCAGCGCGTGGACGTCCCCGCGTGCCGGGTCGCGGCTCAGCTCCACTCCCTCCGCGGCCAGCTCCCGCTCCCGCGCCGCGTCGCAGCGGGCGGTGTAGGAGTTGTAGAAACCGACGGTCCGTTCCGTGCCGAACAGGTCGATCCGCTCCTGCGCGCCCTGGTACGGCTCGTCCCTGCGGACCAGTTCCAGGCCCAGCGCGGCGGCGATCAGCTCGTGCCCCAGGCAGACCCCCAGCAGCCCGTGCCGGTGGCCGTGGAGCAGCTCGGCGGCGAGCGGGCGCAGCACCCGCGTCCTCGGGTCGGCGGCGTCGCGGGGGTCGCCGGGGCCGGGGCCGAGCACCACCGGGCCAGGGTGGGCGAGCGCCGCCTCGCGCAGCCCCGGCTCGTCGTACCGCCGCACCGCCACCTCCAGCCCGGTGGAGCGCAGCAGATGGGCCAGCATCGCGGTGAAGGAGTCCTCGCCGTCCACCACCAGGGCCCGGCCGCGCGCCGTGCCGCGTCCGGCGCCGGGGAAGGGCGTCCGCATCCGCAGCCAGAACGGGGCCAGGTCCGCGCGCCGGGCGTCGAGCGCGGCACGCACCCGCGGGTCGTCCGCCAGGCGAGGCCGTACGGCCTGCCCGGCCCGCTCGGCCCGCTCGGCCTGCCCGGCAGGGGAGGCCGGTCCGGTCCGCACGCCCAGCGCGGCCAGCACCCCGGCCGCCTTGGCGTGGGTCTCGGCCACCTCGCCCGCCGGATCCGAGGCGCGCACCAGCGTGGCGCCCACCGGGACCCGCACCTCGCCGGTGGCCGCGTCGATGTCGGCGGTGCGGATCAGGATGGGGGAGTCCATCGTCCGCGCGCCGCCGCCGTCCCGGCCGATCAGCGCCAGCGCGCCCGCGTAGTAGCCGCGCCCGCCCTCCTCGTGGCGCCGGATCACCCGGCAGGCGTTCTCCACCGGGCTGCCGGTGACGGTCGCGGCGAACATCGTCTCGCGCAGCACCTCGCGGACGTCCCGGGTGCTGCGGCCGCGCAGCTCGTACTCGGTGTGCGCCAGATGGGCCATCTCCCGCAGCCGCGGCCCGATCACCACCCCGCCCATGTCGCCGACGGCGCACATCATCTTCAGCTCCTCGTCGACCACCATCGACAGCTCCTCGGTCTCCTTGCGGTCGCCGAGGAAGTCCAGCAGCCCCTCCGCGGACGGGCCGCCGGCCGGATAGCGGTAGGTACCGCTGATCGGGTTCATCACCACCGTCCCGCCGCTCATCCGGACATGGGCCTCGGGGCTGGCCCCCACCAGGGTGCGCTCGCCGGTGTGCACGGCGTACGTCCAGTACGCGCCGCGCTCGCCGGTCAGCAGCCGCCGGAACAGCGCCAGCGCGTCGGCCCTGCCGTAGCCCTCGATCACGCCCCGGTAGGTGCGGCGGACGACGAAGTTGGCGCCCTCGCCGGCGCCGATCTCGTCCTCGACCACCCGGCGCACGATCTCCTCGTACGCGCCGTCGCTCACATCGAAGCCCCCGCCGGTGACGCGGACCGCGTGGCGGGGCAGAGCGGCCGTCAGCGCGTCCAGGGGCACCTCGTGGATCTCCTCGGGGACGAGCACCGACAGCGGCGTGCCGTCGTCGGTCGCCTCGAAGCCGCGTTCGCGGATCTGCCGGAACGGCACCAGGGCGAGGGCGCCCGGCCCGTCGACGGGGATGTCGGCCAGCCGCTCCACCTCGCCGACCGGACCGAGCAGCACCTCGACGGTGCGCCCGTCCCGGCCCGGCGTGCGGCGCAGAAGCAGGGCGAAGGGCGGGCAGTCGCCGGCCAGCAGACGCCCCACCAGGGCGCTCGCGGCGGCGACGGGGTCAGGGGCGCCGGAGACGCCGGGGGCGTTCGTACGGTCTCTCACAGCGGTTTCGTTCCTTCCGGTCGGGGAGGGAACGGCCCGCGCGCCGACTGCCGGCGAAAACGGCGAAGGCCGCCCCCTCGGGCGGCCTTCGCGTCGTACGGGTCAGTGCGCGCGTCGGCGGGCCGCCGAAGAGGCGGGCCACCACCAGGCTGCGGCCGTCACGGCCGGCACTGTCGTCTGCGCGGACATGCCCCGCACCCTATCCCCGGCCCCGCCCGTTCCCGCAGTCTCCGTCTCACCCATCGGTCAGGCACGGGGAGCCGCGGACCCCACCCCGTAACCTGGACGCGTGACCGTGAACGCCAAACCCGACGCCGGTGCCCGCACCTGGCGAGACCTACCCGCGGCGCAGCAGCCCGACTGGCCGGACTCCGAGGCTCTGCGCGATGTGATCGCCGAGCTCGAGTCCTATCCGCCGCTCGTCTTCGCGGGCGAGTGCGACCAGCTGCGTGCCCGCCTGGCGTCCGTGGCCAAGGGCGAGGCGTTCCTGCTCCAGGGAGGCGACTGCGCCGAGGCCTTCGACGCCGTCTCCGCCGAGCAGATCAGGAACAAGCTCAAGACGCTGCTCCAGATGGGGGCCGTGCTCACCTACGCCGGGTCCGTCCCGGTGGTGAAGGTGGGCCGGATCGCCGGGCAGTACAGCAAGCCGCGCTCGAAGCCGACCGAGACCCGCGACGGGGTGACCCTGCCCTCCTACCGGGGTGACTCCGTCAACGGCTTCGAGTTCACCCCCGAGGCCCGCACCCCGGACCCGCAGCGGCTCAAGCGGATGTACCACGCGTCCTCGGCGACGCTGAACCTGGTGCGCGCCTTCACCACCGGCGGCTACGCGGACCTGCGCCAGGTGCACGCCTGGAACCAGGACTTCGTGAAGAACTCCCCCTCGGGCCAGCGCTACGAGGCGCTGGCCCGGGAGATCGACCGGGCGCTGAACTTCATGAACGCCTGCGGGGTGGACCCGGAGGAGTTCAAGACGGTGGAGTTCTACGCCTCGCACGAGGCGCTGGTCCTCGACTACGAGTCGGCGCTGACCCGGGTGGACTCCCGCACGGGGAACCTGTACGACGTCTCGGGCCACATGGTGTGGATCGGCGAGCGGACCCGCCAGCTGGACGGCGCGCACATCGAGTTCGCCTCCCGCGTCCGCAACCCGATCGGGGTCAAGCTCGGGCCCACCACCACACCCGAGGACGCCCTGACGCTGATCGACCGGCTGGACCCGGACCGCGAGCCGGGCCGGCTGACCTTCATCACCCGGATGGGGGCCGACAAGATCCGCGACAGGCTCCCCACCCTGGTGGAGAAGGTCACGGCCTCCGGCGCGCGGCCGGTGTGGGTGTGCGACCCGATGCACGGCAACACCTTCGAGGCGGCCAGCGGGCACAAGACGCGGCGCTTCGACGACGTGCTGGACGAGGTCAAGGGCTTCTTCGAGGTCCACAAGAGCCTGGGCACCCACCCGGGCGGCATCCACGTGGAGCTGACCGGCGACGACGTCACCGAGTGCGTGGGCGGCGGCGACGAGATCTTCGTCGACGACCTGCACCAGCGCTACGAGACCGCCTGCGACCCGCGGCTGAACCGCAGCCAGTCGCTGGACCTGGCGTTCCTGGTGGCGGAGATGTACCGCGACCAGTGACCGGCGCGCGCCCCGGCGCACCGGCACACAGCGGCGGGGGGGGGGGGGGGGGGGGGGGGGGGGGGGGGGCGGCGGGGGCGGGGCGGGGGGGGGGGCGGCCGGCGGCGGCGCGGGCGCGGGGCCGCGGGGGGCGCGGCCCCGCCCCCCCCCCCCCCCCCCCGCCGTCGCGTCGGCGGCCCGCCCTCCGCACGGACCGCAGTGCCGGGCGCGGTCACGGGCACGCCCGGCGGTCTGTCACCATGGAGGCATGGTTCAGCCGGAAAGCCGTGAAGGGGAGCGTCCGGAGCTTCCGCCGGGGCAGCGGCTCCAGCGCGGCTGGCCGGTGACCCACTACGGCCCGGTGCCCAGGTTCCGGCCCGAGCGCTGGGAGTTCCGGGTCTTCGGGGCCACCGCCGACGCGGGGACGCACCGCTGGAAGCACGAGGAGTTCTCGGCCCTGCCCCACGAGACCGTGGTCGCCGACCTGCACTGCGTCACCCGGTTCAGCATGCTGGGCGTCGAGTGGGGCGGGGTGCGCACCCGCACGCTCCTCGAACTCGTGCCGCCCGCGCCGGAGGTCACCCATGTGATGGTGTGGGCCGAGTACGGCTACAGCGCCAACCTGCGGCTGGAGGACTTCACCGCAGGCCACACGCTCTTCGCCACCCACCGCGCCGGCGAGCCGCTCACGGCCGAGCACGGCTTCCCGGCGCGGCTGGTCGTACCCCACCTGTACGCCTGGAAGGGGCCCAAGTGGGTGCGGGGCGTGGAGTACATGACCACCGACCGCCGGGGCTTCTGGGAGGAGCGCGGCTACCACAACATCGGCGACCCCTGGAGCGAGCAGCGCTACTCGTACCAGGAGGACCCGGGCGACGGCCCCGGGCTGTGGCCGGCCGATGAGGCCCGCGGGCCGCGTCTCAGCCCCTGAGCCCCTTCAGCCGGGCCACGTCCGCCGCGTGCCCCTCCCTGCCGCCCGGCGTCTCGATGACCAGGGGCACGCCTTCGGTCGCCGGATGGCGCAGCAGCTCGCGGAACGGCCCGGCGCCGATGTGGCCCGCGCCGATGTTCGCGTGGCGGTCCCTGCGGGCCCCGGCCACGTCCTTGGAGTCGTTGGCGTGGACCAGCCGCAGCCGCCCCTCGCCGGCCACCGCCACCACCTCGTCCAGCAGCGCCTTCATGCCGCCCTCGGCCGCCATGTCGTGCCCGGCGGCGAAGGCGTGGCAGGTGTCCAGGCAGACCCCGAGCCGGGGGTGGCGCTCCAGGGCGTCGAGGTAGGGACCCAGGTCCGCGGCCCGCGCGCACAGGGAGGCGCCCTGGCCGGCCGTCGGCTCCAGCAGCAGCCACGGGTCCGGTGACCCCTCGCCGGGGTCCAGTTCCTCCAGCAGCGGCAGCATCCGCTCGCGCACCTGGGCCAGCGCCGTGGCGCGGTCGCGTCCGCCGGTGGCCGAGCCGGTGTGGACGACCACGCCCAGGGCGCCGATGTGCCGGGCGCGCCGCAGCGAGTGGCGCAGGGAGGCCACGGACAGCTCGGCCGTGGCCTCGGTGTGCGAGCCGAAGTTGATCAGGTAGGGCGCGTGGACGTAGGCCGCGATCCCCTCGTCCGCGCAGGCCGTGCGGAAGGCCTCGTCCTGCCTCGGGTCGCCCGCCGGGGTGGCCCAGCCGCGCGGGTTGGCGACGAAGACCTGCACGGCCTCGGCGCCGATCTCGCGGGCGTACGCCAGACCCCTGGCGGCGAGCCCGCCGGCGACGGCGACATGGCTGCCGACGGGGTTGCGGGCGCGGCGGGACCCGGGGGCGGCCCTGCCCGCTTCCGCGGAGGAGGGGGGAGGGGCGTCGTGCGGGGAGGGTGCGGTGCTCACACATCGAGGGTGCCAGGCTCCCGTGGTGAGCGGGCCGCCGGGCCGTGCGGAGGGTGTTCCCGGCCGGTCAGTAGGCCGAGTCGACGTTGTCCATGGAGCCGTACCGGTCGGCGGCGTAGTTGCACGCGGCGACGATGTTGGCCACCGGGTCGTACAGGTCGTACTTGGTGCCCTTGACGTGGTAGGCGTCGAAGGTGGGCTGGATCACCTGGAGCAGCCCCTTGGAGGGTATGCCGTTGCGGGCGTTGATGTCCCAGTCGTTGATGGCCCGCGGGTCACCGCTGGACTCGCGCATGATGTTGCGGTGGATGCCCTCGTAGGTGCCGGGGATGCCCTCGCGCTCCATGACGGCCAGGGCCTCGCGGATCCAGCCGTCGAGGTTGTCCGGGTAGGAGGCGGCCGCCTGCCGCCCGCGCTCGTACGCCCGCTCCAGGCTCTTCCCGTCGCGCTCGCCCCAGTTGCCGCCGCTGCCCCAGCCGCCGCGGTCCTGCGAGCGGTCGGCGGCCTTCTCGCGGCCGGAGCCGCGGTCGGCGGCGGCCTCGCGCTCGGCCTTCTCCGCGGCGTTCTGGGCCTCGCGCTCCTTCTCGGCGGCGGCCTCGCGGGCGTCGGCCTGGGCCTGCTGGTAGGAGCCGGAGAACTGCGCCCGCAGGCCGCCCTGTCCGGCGGCGACGTCCTCGGCCTGCGCGGCCGGCTCCACCGGGAGCGAGACCGGCGCGGCAGCGGGCTTCCCCTCGGCCGAGGGGGCGGCCTGCTCGGCGCCCGCCGGAGCGAGGCCGAGCGCCAGGGTGGCGGCGCCGGTGGCCGCGACGACGCCGGCGGCGGAGAACTTGTGGGCGCCGGTCATACGGGCGGTGCCGGGCACGCGGAACTGGTCGAGAACGCGGAACACAGACATGGGGGAGGAGAACCTCTTCCGATCGCTTGCGTCGCGGAGCCGGATCAGCCGGGCCGGCCATGGGGCCGAGCGGGGTCGCGCCGGGTTCCTCTCCTCGGCGCTGGCGACTGTTGCATTGTTAGCGGCCGGAACTTACGGGGACAAAAGTGTGACCTACTACCCGGATTCGTGGACATCCGGCGAAAAGGACTTCAGGAGGCGTCCCGGGGCCGCTCGGGGCCGCCCGGACGGCCACGATGTCCACTACGCGGCTTCGTAGGTGATCTGGATCCTATGGGACGGTTCACAACGGCTGCCCGTTCGAGCGGCCCCGGTGACCGCGCCGTGACACACGGGTCGGCCCGAGGGGGCGGGAACGCAGCGGTCAGCGCACCCAGACGGTGATCCGCGAGCCGCGCGGGGCCCGCTCGCCCGCCGCGACGGACTGGTCGAAGACGGTGCCGGTGAAGAAGACCCTGCGCACCTTCACCTCGAAGCCCGCCTCCTCCAGAGCCTGCCGGGCCTCGTCCTCCCCCAGCCCCTCCACATCCGGGACCTCGACCATCTCCGGCCCCCTGGAGACGGTCAGCGTCACGGTGTCGCCCTCGGCGGCGACCGCCCCCTCGCGAGGCGACTGCCGGGCGACCGTGCCCTCGTCCTCCTCGGAGAAGACCCGCTCCGGAGCCGTGCGCACCTTCAGCCCGGCCTCCTCCAGACGCTGCCGGGCCGTGCCCCCGTCCTCGCCCACGACGCCGGGGACCTCCACCCGCGCGCCCTTGGAGACCACGAGCGCCACGGCCGTGCCCGGACGGCGTACGCTGCCCGCCCCGGGCTCGGTGCGGGCCACCGAGCCGCGCTCCACCTTCCCCGAGAACTCCCTGGTCACCATGCCGGGCTCCAGTCCGGCGGCCTCGATCCTCCGGCGCGCCTCGCCCGGGGTGTCGCCCGTGACGTCGGGGACCTCGACCCGCTCCGGACCCTGGGAGACGGTGAGGGTCACCGTGCCGTTGCCGCGGATGCGCTCACCGCGTCCGGGATCGGTGCCGATGACATGGCCCCGCTCCACGGTGTCGCTGTAGTCCCGGACGATCCGCCACTCCAGCCCGGCCTCCTCGACCGTCCGCTTGGCCCGGGCCTCGGTCATGTCGAGCACCCCGGGGGTCCTGGTGAACTGCCCGGAGCTGATGTACCACAGGCCCAGCGCCACACCGAGGACCAGCAGGGCGGCGGTGACCAGCGCCGGCACCGAGCGCGTGGGCCCGCGGCCGGCCCCCCGGCCCCGGCG
>NZ_JBXUOY010000051.1:0-24815 GCF_057196705.1 Streptomyces sp. ATLC9
CCCCGCGGCGCTCCGGGCCCGCGGGGAGCGGCCGGGCCGCGGGTCGCCGGGTCTGTCCCGGCACAGTGGACTCTGGCAAGCTGCCAGGGTGTTCGACGCCACCGCTGATCCCGCAGCCGACCGGGCCCGCTACGACCGGGCCACCGCCCACCTCGACGCGCCGCTCGCCGTCGTCGATCTGGCGGCGTTCGACGCCAACGCCGCCGACCTGGTGCGCCGCGCCGGCGGCAAGCCCCTCCGTGTGGCCAGCAAGTCGGTGCGCTGCCGTGCCCTGTTGGAGCGCGTACTGGCGCGGGACGGGTTCGCCGGGGTCATGAGCTTCACACTCTCCGAGTCGCTGTGGCTGGCCCGTTGCGGGTTCGACGACGTCCTGCTCGCCTATCCGTCGGCGGACCGGGCCGGTTACGCCGAGCTGGCATCCGACCCGAAACTGGCCGCGGCCGTGACGGTGATGGTCGACGACCCCGCGCAGCTCGCCCTGATCGACGCCGCCCGCGGCGGCGGACGCGAGGAGATCCGGGTCTGCCTGGAGCTGGACGCCTCGCTGTGGCTGCTGGGAGGCCGGGTGCGGATCGGCGCACGGCGTTCGCCGCTGCACTCCACGGCCCAACTGGCCGATCTGGCCCGGTCGGTGGCGCGCCGGTCCGGCTTCCGGCTGGTGGGTCTGATGGCGTACGAGGGGCATGTCGCGGGTGTGGGCGACGCCCCTCCCGGGCGTCCGCTGCGCGCGCGGGCGGTACGGCTGATGCAGTCGGCCGCGCGGCGCGAGCTGGTCCGGCGGCGCGCGGCGGCGGTACGCGCGGTGCGGGCGGTGGCGCCGGACCTGGAGTTCGTCAACGGCGGCGGGACCGGGAGCGTGCAGCACACCGCCGCCGAGGACGCGGTCACCGAGGTCGCCGCCGGCTCGGGGCTGCTGATGCCCCGGCTCTTCGACCACTACACCTCGTTCTCCGGCCGTCCCGCGGCACTTTTCGCGCAGCCGGTGGTGCGGCGGCCCGGGGTGGGGGTGGTGACGGTGCTCGGCGGCGGCTATCCGGCCTCCGGCGCGGCGGGCCGGGACCGGCTGCCGGTGCCGTATCTGCCGGCCGGACTGCGCTACGACCCGGCGGAGGGGCCCGGCGAGGTGCAGACGCCGCTGCTCGGGCCGCCCGCCGACGACCTGCTGATCGGTGACAAGGTGTGGTTCCGGCACGCCAAGGCCGGGGAGCTGTGCGAGCGCTTCGCGGCACTGCACCTGGTCGAGGGCGACCGGGTGGCGGCCACGGTGCCGACCTACCGCGGCGAGGGCCGCACCTTCCTGTAGACGACGCGGCGCTCCCGCCCCCGCCGACCGGGGCTCAGACCTCCATGCCGGGGCCGGCGGCGGGGCGGACGCCCGCCACGATCCGGTCCATCTCGCCGGGGTCCGGGGCATCGGCGTGGATGTCGAAGCCCAGGCGCATCAGCAGCATCCGTCCGCTGCCGTCGGGTGCGGGGAAGGCGACGGACTCCACGTACGCGTCGGGTTCCAGTTCGTTGGTGATCCGCCAGCGCACCCGGTGGCCCTTCCGCCCCGCGACGGTGACCTCCGCGGAGGAGACCACCTCGTGCTTCTCGATCCCGCCGTAGCCCCTGGCGTCGTAGGCCTCCTCGGCGTGGCGGGCGATGTCCGCCTCGGCCGTCGCCCGCGGGCCCGCTCCCGCGGGGCCTTCGGCGCCCCGCAGGGAGACCCCGGCGCGGACACAGGTGAGGGAGGCGTCCCCGGGGCAGGAGTAGGAGCCGGAGGACATCCAGATCCCGTCGTCGGTCCCCGACTCCTTCCAGCCCTCGGGAACGGGGACGCTGACGCCGTTGGCCCGGTCGACCGCGGTGCCGGGGGTGCTGTCGTCCTCCTCCCCTTCCCGGTCCCCGTCCGGGTCGTCCTCCTCCGGTCCGCCGGGCGGAGTGCCGCCGGGCTTCTCGTCCGCGCCCGCGGTGGTGCCGGACCGCGCCCGGTGGTCGCCGGAACCGCCGGGGCCGCCGAGCAGGAGCAGTCCTCCCGCCAGGGCCGCGCTCACCACGACCGCGGCGGCGATGACGGCGGCCACCAGCGGTCCGCGCGACGGCCCCGCCCCCGGCTCCCGCGGGGAGCGGGACGGCTGCCCGTACGGGGTGTGCGTGTCCACAGCCGCGTACGTGTCGTACGCGGCGTATCCGGTGTGTGCGTCGTGCGTGCCGGCGCCGGCGGGGCGGGTGTGGCCGGTCCAGGCCGAGCCGTCCCACCAACGCTCCGGTGCCTGACCGGGACCCGTGTGCCCGGGGTCCGTGTACCAGCCGGGCGGTGTCGTCATGCTCACGGCGTGCACAGTAGCGGCAACCGGCGCCCGGGAGGATCGGTGCGCCCCATCGGCCGCGGCGGTGCGGCATACACCCCGGCCCGCCGCCGTCCGCGGGGAGTGCGTGGCACCGGAGGTACGGAGGCCGCGGCGGCGCCACCGGTCAGGGCTCCGGGGCGGCCGGCGGGCCGGACAGGGCGGCGGCCAGCGCCGCGCCGAGCACGGCCGGCGCCTCGGCCAGCGAGGGCCCGTACCAGGTCAGATGCCGCCCGCTGACCAAGGCCGCGGGCAGGCCGGGGAACGCCTCGGGGCCGTCGTCGGCGGTGAAGCGGTACGGCTCGTCGGGGAGCACCACGAGATCGGCCCGGCCCGGCTCGTTCAACTCCCCGATGCCGGCGCGCGGGTAGCGCTCGGCATCGCCCGCGTAGGCGTTGCGCACACCGAGGCGGGCCAGGAGGTCGCCCGCGAAGGTGTCCCGGCCCAGCACCATCCACGGCCGCCGCCAGACCGGCACCACGGCGGTGGCGTCGGCGGCGGGACGTACCGTGTTCCAGATGTCCTCGGCCTCGTCCAGCCAGGCCGGCCGGGGCAGTCCGCACCCGGCGGTGAGCACCCGGTCCAGTTCGGCGAACGCCTGCGGGAGCGTGCGGATCTCGGTGACCAGCACCTCGATGCCCGCACCACGCAGGGCGGCGAGGTCGGCGGGGCGGTTCTCCTCCTCGTTGGCGACGACCAGATCGGGGCGGAGGACCGTGATCCGCTCCAGGTCGGGATTCTTGGTGCCCCGCACCCGCGCCACGTCGAGACCGGGCGGATGACCGCACCAGTCGGTGGCCCCGACCAGCAGTTCCGGGCCGGTGGCGGCCACGGCCTCGGTCAGCGACGGCACCAGCGAGACGACGCGGCGGACCGCGCCGCGGCCCGGGGCCCGTGCCGAGGGGGACTGGTGTCGCCGAGGGGTACGCATGCGGCCAGCCTAGGTCCGGCGCCCGCCGCGGGCCCGGCTGTCCGACCCGTGCGGCATGATCGGGGCGTGACCACGCCACGCCTGATGCTTCTCGACGCCGCGTCCCTCTACTACCGCGCCTACTTCGGGGTCCCCGAGTCGGTCAGGGCGCCCGACGGCACCCCGGTCAACGCGGTGCGCGGGCTGCTGGACTTCATCGCCCGCCTGGTGCGCGACCACCACCCCGGCGGCCTGGTCGCCTGCATGGACAACGACTGGCGGCCGCACTGGCGGGTCGAGCTGATCCCGTCCTACAAGGCGCACCGGGTGGCGGAGGAGTCCGGCCGGGGCCCCGACGTGGAGGAGACCCCCGACACGCTCTCCCCGCAGATCCCGGTGATCGAGGAGGTGCTGGACGCGGTCGGCATCGCCAGGGTCGGCGCGGACGGCTACGAGGCCGACGACGTGATCGGCACCCTCGCCCGGCGGGCAGGCGGCCCGGTGGACGTCGTCACCGGCGACCGCGACCTGTTCCAGCTCGTCGACGACGCGCGCGGCGTGCGGGTGCTCTGTCCCGTCAGGGGCATGGGCGACCCCGTGGTCGTCGACGAGGCGGTCCTGCGGGAGAAGTACGGCGTGGCGAGCGGGGCGGCGTACGCGGACCTGGCCCTGCTGCGCGGCGACCCGAGCGACGGGCTGCCGGGCGTGGCCGGCGTCGGCGAGAAGACCGCGGCCCGGCTGCTTCAGTCGTACGGCGATCTGGACGGCATCCTGGCCGCCGTCGGCGACCCCTCCTCCGGCCTGACTCCCGCGCAGCGGCGGAAGCTGGAGGCGGCGCGGGAGTACCTGGCCGTGGCGCCGAAGGTGGTGCGGGTGGCCGGGGACGTGGCGCTGCCGGAGTTCGACCCGGTGCTTCCGGCCGAGCCGCTGCACGCCCAAAAGCTGGAGGAGCTGGCCGGGCGGTGGGGGCTGGGCGGCTCGCTGCGGCGGCTGCTGGACGCCCTGGCGGGCTGAGCGCGCTCACGCCCGGCCGGGCGGCCCGGCGGACGCCCCGCCCGCACCGGGCCCGGGTGGTGCGCACCCGGCGCCTGACCCCCGGTGTGGTCCGTGTGGTGCTCGGCGGCGAGTCCCTGGCCGGCTTCCCGGCCGGCGTGTACACCGACCACTACGTCAAGCTGCTGTTCCCGGCCGAGTGCGTGCGCTACCCCGAGCCGTTCGACCTCGCCGACATCCGCGCCCGCCTGCCGCGCGACCAGTGGCCTGTCACCCGCACGTACACCGTGCGCGCCTGGGACGCGCGGGCGTGCGCGCTGACCGTGGACTTCGTCGTCCACGGAGACGAAGGGCCGGCCGGGCACCGGAGCGGAAGGCGGCACACCGACCGCGCCCCCGCCCCACCCGGCGCACGCGCCGGCCACGCCCCGGCCCGGCGGCCGGCTCGTCAGCCGACGGAAGTGTACGCCACCACGCCGCGCACCACCTTCTCGGAAGCCCTGCGGGCGTTGCGCGCCACCGTGCCGCCCTCGGGCGCCGCCGCGGCGATCTGGCCGAGTACGTCGACCAGTTGCTTGCACCAGCGCACGAAGTCGCCGGCGGGCATCTCGGCCTCCCTCAGCACCGAGTCCAGACTGTCGCCCTCCGCCCAGCGGTGGGCGATCCAGGCGAAGCCGAGATCGGGCTCGCGCTGGCCCACGCCCTCGGACTGGTTGATCCGGTGCTCCTCCTCCAGGGCGTCCAGCCGGCCCCAGATGCGGACCATCTCCCCCAGCGCGTCCTTGGCCCTCCCTCCGGGCAGCACCGGCTGGAGGGCGTCGTCGGCCGAGCGCGCCTCGTACACCAGGGCCGAGGCGCAGGCGGCCAGTTCGGTCGGGGACAGGCCCTCCCAGACTCCTTCGCGCAGGCACTCGCTCGCCAGCAGGTCCAGTTCGCCGTAGAGCCGGGCCAGCCGCCTGCCGTCCTCGGTCACCTCGTCGCCGCGCAGATAGCCCAGGTCGGACAGGAGCGCGTAGACGCGGTCGAAGGTGCGGGCGATGGTGTTGGTACGGCCCTCGATGCGGCGCTCCAGCTGCCGGGTGTCGCGCCTGAGGCGGTGGTAGCGCTCCGCCCAGCGGGCGTGCGCCTCGCGCTCGTCGCAGCCGTGACAGGGATGGGCGCGGATCGCCTTGCGCAGCCGTGCGATCCCGGCGTCGTCGGCGGCCTCCGAGCGCTGTCTGCGGCGAGTGCGTCCCGGCTCGTGGTGGCCGGCCCTGGTGCGCAGCGCGGAGGCCAGGTCCCGGCGGGACTGCGGGCTGCGCGGGTTGAAGGACTTGGGGATCCGCATCCGCTCCAGCGGTTCGACAGGCACGGGGAAGTCCATCGAGGCCAGCCGCTTGACCTGCCGGGCGGCGGTCAGCACCAGCGGGCGGGGGCCGTCATGGTGGTCCCAGCCGCGGTGGCCGTGGCTGCGCCCGGCCGGAACTCCCGGGTCCAGCACGAGGGCGAGCCCGGCGAACTTGCCGGTGGGCACGTGGATCACATCGCCCGGCCGCAGCTTCTCCAGCGAGTCGGCCGCCGCCGCACGCCGCTGGAGAGCGCCCTGCCGGGCCAGTTCGGTCTCGCGGTCCTTCAGCTCGCGCCGCAGCCGCGCGTACTCCTCGAAATCGCCGAGGTGGCAGGTCATCGCCTCGCGGTAGCCCTCCAGGCCCTCCTCGTTGCGCTGCACCCTCCGGGAGATGCCGACGACCGCGCGGTCGGCCTGGAACTGTGCGAAGGATGTCTCCAGCAGTTCGCGCGAGCGGTGCCGCCCGAACTGCGAGACCAGGTTGACCGCCATGTTGTACGACGGTCGGAAGGAAGAGCGCAGCGGGTAGGTGCGGGCGCCGGCCAGTCCGGCCAGGGCCCCCGGGTCCATGCCGCGCTGCCACAGCACCACCGCGTGGCCCTCGATGTCGATGCCGCGCCGCCCCGCGCGCCCGGTGAGCTGGGTGTACTCGCCGGGGGTGATGTCGACGTGCTGCTCGCCGTTCCACTTGACCAGCTTCTCCAGCACCACCGACCGGGCGGGCATGTTGATGCCCAGGGCGAGGGTCTCGGTGGCGAAGACTGCCTTGACCAGACCGCGGACGAACAGTTCCTCCACGACCTCCTTGAAGGTCGGCAGCATGCCCGCGTGGTGTGCGGCGATGCCCCGCTCCAGGCCCTCCAGCCACTCGAAGTAGCCCAGGACGTGCAGGTCCTCGTCGGGGAGGGAGGCGGTGCGCTCCTCGACCAGCTCGCGCACCCGCGCCCGCTCCCCGGCGTCGTTCAGCCGCAGCCCGGCGTACAGGCACTGCTGTACGGCCGCCTCGCAGCCGGCGCGGCTGAAGATGAAGGTGATCGCCGGGAGCAGTCCCTGGGAGTCGAGCCGGTCGATCACCTCGGCGCGGCTGGGCGTCCAGATCCGGCTGCGCTGGCGCCGCTCGCGCTCCCGGTCGGCCTCGCGCACCGGCTTGCCGCGGCGCCTCTCGCGGACGGAGGGCAGGCGGCTGTTCTCCATCTGGGCCATGCGCAGCAGGTCCGGGCTGACCTCGCGGCGGCCGTTCCTCTCCTCGAACAGGTCGTACATCCGCCGGCCGGCCAGCACGTGCTGCCACAGCGGCACGGGCCGGTGCTCGGAGACGATCACCTCGGTGTCGCCGCGGACGGTGTCCAGCCAGTCCCCGAACTCCTCCGCGTTGGAGACGGTGGCCGACAGCGACACCAGCGTCACCGAGTCGGGGAGGTGGATGATGACCTCCTCCCAGACCGCGCCGCGGAACCGGTCGGAGAGGTAGTGCACCTCGTCCATCACCACGTAGCCCAGGCCGGCGAGCGCCTGCGAGCCGGCGTAGAGCATGTTCCGCAGGACCTCGGTGGTCATCACGATCACCGGTGCGCCGGAGTTGATGCTGTTGTCGCCCGTCAGCAGGCCGACGTTCCGCGCGCCGTGGCGTTTGACCAGATCGTTGTACTTCTGGTTGGACAGCGCCTTGATGGGAGTGGTGTAGAAGCACTTGCGGCCCCGGGCGAGGGCCAGATGGACGGCGAACTCGCCCACGATCGTCTTGCCGGATCCGGTGGGGGCCGCGACCAGCACGCCCTTGCCGGCCTCCAGTGCCCTGCACGCCTCGATCTGGAACGGGTCCAGCTCGAAGTCGTACATCTCGCGGAAGGGAGCCAGAGCGGTGGCCTGCTCGGCGGCGCGGACCCGGGCGGCGGCGTAACGCTCTGCTGGGGACATGTCCTCGGTCATCGTACTTACGAGCCTACCGGCCACCGCCGACAGAGCGTCCGACACTCACGGCCCAGCGGGCTCCGGCACGAGCACCCGTACCGCCCCCGGGACCGCCTCGACCGTGAGCGGCAGGGGTCCCAGCGGCTCGCCGTCGGCGTAGCCGGTCACCCTCTCCCCGGGCGCGGCTGCCTCCAGGGTCACCTTCGCCGCCCGGTGCACGGTGACTGCCGGGTGGGTGAGGTGGGTGCCCCGGTAGACGCGCGGGAAGACCCGCAGCAGGGTGGCGCGGCCGCACTCCCCGACCACCGTGACGTCCAGCAGGCCGTCGTCCGGACGGGCGCCCGCGCAGATCCGCATGCCTCCGCCGTAGGAGGGCCCGTTGCCGACCGCGACCAGTGTCGCGTCGGTCTCCAGCGGCGGGCCGTCGTCGAGTGCGATGCGGTACGGGACCGTCCGCAGCCCGGCCAGTTCGGCGAGCACCGCCGCGTCGTAGCGCAGTCGTCCGGCGGGCCACCGCATGCGGTTGGCCCGGTCGTTGACGCGGGAGTCGAAACCGGAGGCCAGCACGCTGCCGTACCAGCGTCCGCCGACCCGGCCGAGATCGATCCTCCGGTCCCTCCCCTCCTTGAGGGCCCGCGCGGCCACCCGTCCCGCCCCGGCCGGGTCGCGTACGGGCAGGCCCAGGGCGCGGGCGATGTCGTTGCCGGTGCCGACCGCGACGAGGCCCAGCGGGGTGTCGGTGCCGGCCACCGCCTGGAGGGCGAGGGAGGCCATGCCGTCTCCGCCGACGGCGATCAGCGCGTCGGTGCCCTCCCGCACGGCCAGGCGTGCCCGGGTGAGCGCGTCGTCGGCGTCCGCGCCGACGACCGTGCGCACCGGGAAGCCCGCCGCGCGCAGGACGCGTGCGGCGGGCTGGGCGGCTCCCGCACCGCGGCCGTGGCCCGCGGTGGGGTTGACGAACAGGGTGATCTCACCGCTCACGCGCGGACCATACCGGCTCAGGTGGCGTCGTCGTAACCGTTGCGCCTGGTCGGACCGTCCTCGGCGGCGCTCTCGGGCAGCGCGGAGGGGCCGTCGGCGGGCTCGATCGCCCCGACCTTCTCCGGAGTGTGGTCGAGCGGGGACGCCTCGTCGTCGCTCAGTCCGGCGTAGGGGTCCATGCGACTGCGGCGCCGGTCGTTGAAGAGGGCGACGCCGACGGCGATGAAGTACAGCAGCACGATCGGCGCTGCCAGGGCGCCCATGGTCAGCGGGTCACCGCTGGGGGTGGCGACGGCCGCGAAGAGGGTGATGCAGATGACCATGACCCGCCACCAGCCCAGCAGCCTGCGGCCGGTGACGATGCCGCCGAAGTTCAGCATCACCAGCACCAGGGGCAGCTCGAAGGCGAGCCCGAAGACGATCACCATCCGCGTGATGATGTCGAGGAGTTCGTCCAGCGGGACGAGGTTGCCGGTGCCCTCGGGGGTGAACTCGATCAGGGTGGCGGCCATCGTCGGCAGGACGATGTACGCGAGGTAGGCGCCGCCGAGGAAGAGCGGTACACCGGCCGCGACGAAGGAGCGGGCGTACTTCTTCTCGTGGCTGTGCAGACCGGGGGCGAGGAAGGCCCACAGCTGGTAGAGCCAGACCGGGCAGGCCAGCACCATGCCGGTGGTGAGCCCCACCTTGAGCATGAGGGTGAAGGGCGCGATCACACCACTGATGGTGATCTCGGCGCAGGCCTCACCCTCCTCGGCGGCCCGGCCGAAGCCCGCGGTGCAGCCGACGGCGTCACGGAGGGGGTCGGTGAGGAAGTCGGCGACCTGCTTGTAGTACACCAGCCCGACGACGGTGACGGCCAGGATGGCCAGCACCGACTTCATCAGGCGGTTGCGCAGCTCCCGCAGGTGCTCCGCGAGCGGCATGCGCCCCTCTGGATCCCTCTGCGGCTTCCCCTGTTTGCGGGCGGACTTGAGCAACCCACGTCCTCGGTGTCAGTGGCGGTGTGCCGGGTTCCGGTATCCGGCCCCGGTGGCGCCGGGCCCGGGTCCGGATCAGTTCTTGGTGGTCTGCTGGCCGGGCTCGTTCACCGGGCGGGAGCTGGTGACATCGCCGGGCGCGGCCTGGATGGTCCTGGGCGCGGCCTGCTGGGCGGAGGTGTCCTGCTGGGCGGCCGCCTCGTTCTCGCTCTCCTTCTTCATGGCCTTGGCCTCGCTCTTGAGGATGCGGGCCGACTTGCCGAGCGAACGGGCCATGTCGGGGAGCTTCTTGGCGCCGAACAGCAGCAGGACGACGAGGAGGATCAGTACGATCTCCATGGGCCTCAGATTGCCGATCATGTGCCACTACCTTCTCGCCGGGGCGGCGGTCTTTTGTGCCTGCCCTACTGATTCGGACGGGCTTGGTCATGCTGGTGCGCTGGCAGCGATCGTAACCCCGGGGGGTGAACGAGGGGCAATGCCTCCGCGTCATCCCGGTGCCGGTCACGGACGCCGCGGGTACGCCGTCTTGAAGGGTACCGCCCCGGGGTCCGGACATGGAGGGGGCGACGCCCTGCAGCCGCACCGGGGCACACCGCCGGCGCCGCCGTATGTGCTCAGCGCCCGATACGCGCCCGTGCGGCCAGGGGGGTCGCGGCCCGCTCCAGGTCCTCGGCCGCCCGGGCGAGGTGCTCGCAGCCGTCGCCGACCGCGCGGGCGAAGCGTCGCGCCTCCAGCCCCACCCGGACGGCGAGGACGCCGAGCACGGCGATTCCGCAGAAGGCGAGCGCAAGGAAGAACATGGGCCAGAGCATGGGGCGAGCGTAGTGGACGGTCCCGTCCGGGCGGGCCCGGGCCGGGCAGGGTCCGGCCTTCAGTCGCCGTACGCCGCCAGCGCCTCCCGGGCCGCGTCCCGGGCACTGTCGGCCAGCTCGCCCGGGGAGACGATCCGGCCGTCGCGTCCCAGCCGCAGGGCCAGGCGGCGCAGGGAGGCCGGATCGGGGGCGCGCAGGGTGATCCGCAGACCGCCCTCGGGCAGTTCCCCGGCGTGGTCGTGCGGGTAGTACTCGGCCACCCAGCGCCCGCCCGGACCCACCTCGATCACCACCTGGGGGTCCTCGGCGGAGGGCTGGACCAGCCCCTCGGACAGGTCGCGCAGCTCCACCGGCGGCGGGTCGGAGGGCTCGTCCAGCAGCCTGATCTCGGCCACCCGGTCCAGCCGGAAGGTGCGGTGCGCCTCGGACAGGCGGCACCATGCCTCGACATAGGTGTGGCCGACGGCGAACAGCCGGATCGGGTCGATCTCGCGCTCGGTCAGCGTGTCGCGCGTCGGCGAGTAGTAGCGGATCCACAGCCTGCGGCGCTCGGCGATGGCCCGGTCCACGTCGGCGAAGACCCCGCCCTCGGACTCGAAGGTGACCGACAGCCGGGAGCTGGCCCCGGCGCTCTCGCCCGCCGCCGCCTCGATCTTGGCGGTGGCGCGCTGGAGGGCCTCGCGGTCACTCTCGCGCAGCCCCGGCAGGGTGGCGACGGCCCGTGCGGCCACCAGCAGGGCGGTGGCCTCGTCGGCGGCCAGCCGCAGGGGTTCGCCGGTGCTGGAGCCCACCGCGTCGGCGTTGTGCCACCAGATGCGCTCGCCGTCGGTGTCGATGTCCAGCAGGTCCCCGCCGCGGAAGCTGGTGCCGCACATCGGCAGGACGTGGAGGTCGGAGATCAGCTCGTCGGTGGTGATGCCGAAGGCCCGGGCGACGTCCTCGACGCGGGCGCCGGGCCGTTCGCGCAGATACGTCACCAGGGACAGCATCCGGCGGGTCTGGTCGATGGCGTTGGTGGCCATGTCGGTGGTGCCTCTTCCCTGAGTTCCCTCAAGCCCTCGCCGGCCCCGTGCCGGGCCGGCCCGCTCTGTGCGGCCCCTCGCCGGAGCCGGTCATCCCTTGGCCACGGCGCGCAGCCGGTCCACCACGTCGGCCCGCAGTTCGGCGGGCTCCAGCACGACCACGTCCGGCCCGAACTCCACCAGCCAGGCGTCCAGCCCGTGGCCGTAGGGGATCTCCAGCTCGTCCCAGCCGCCCCCCGCGTCACGGGTGCGAAGGGCCCTGGCCCGCAGCGGGTAGCCGGCGCCCTGCCGCAGCCGGATGCGGGCGGTGGCGGTGGCGATCTCCCCGGCCCACCGCTCGACGGTCTCGCGGACGGTGACGTGGTCGGGCACCTCAAAGGTGTAGGCCCCGGCGCGGGAGCGCACCGGGCCGGTGATGCGGGAGAGCCGGAAGACCCGCTCGGCGCCCCGGTCCCGGTCGTGGCCGGCCAGGTACCAGTGGCCGCGCCAGCACTCCAGCGTCCACGGCTCCACGTGCCGGGTCCCGGGGCGGGCGGCGTTGGACTTGCGGTAGGCGAAGGTGACCGGGCGGCGGTCGCGGCAGGCGAGCATCAGCGGCTCGAAGGCGGCCTCGCGTACCGGGATGCGCGGCTCCAGGGCGCTGTGGCCGCCGTACGGGTCCTCCGTACCGGTGTCGGCCAGCGGCATCCCGGCGGCGCGCAGCTTCTGCAGGGCACCGCTGGCGGCCCCGGCCAGACGGGCCTGCTGCCACACCTTGGCGGCCAGGGTGAGGGCGGCGGCCTCCTCGGCGTCCAGAGCGACGGGCGGGAGGCGGTTGCTGTCGCGGCGGGCCTGGTAGGCGATCTCGCCTTCCAGGTTCTCCACCGTCTCGATCACCAGGCCGAGCTCGCGCAGATCGTCCTTGTCGCGCTCGAACATCCGGTTGAAGGCGTCCTCACCGCCCCTGCCCGGCCCTCCGCCGACCTCCAGGTACGCCTCGATCGAGGCCCGCAGCTCGCGCTTGGTCAGCGGGCGCCGCGTCCCCAGCAGGCACAGCGCCAGATTCATCAGCCGCTCGGCCTTGGCAATGGCCATCGACGCCCTCTCTCGTACTTGTCCCGAGCGTCGACCGTACCGCTCCGGACGGGCCCGCCACAAAGCCCGGGCCCCGTCGCACGACGGGGCCCGGGCCGGTGTTCCACCGGTCTCAGACGGAGACCAGGTCGCAGACGAAGATGAGCGTCTCGCCCGGCTTGATCCGGCCGCCGGCGCCGCGGTCGCCGTAGGCCATGTGGGGCGGGATGATCAGCTGACGGCGCCCGCCGACCTTCATGCCCTGCACACCCTGGTCCCAGCCGGAGATGACCTGGCCGACGCCGAGCTGGAAGCTCAGCGGGGTGCCGCGGTTCCAGCTCGCGTCGAACTCCTCACCGGTGGAGAAGGCGACGCCCACGTAGTGCACGGAGACGGTGTCGCCGGCCTTGGCGACCGGTCCGTCGCCCTCCCGGATGTCCTTGATCTCCAGGTCGGCCGGGGGCTCGCCGCCCGGGAAGTCGATCTCGGGCTTGTCGATGCTCACGAAGTTGCTCCTACGAACGTTTCCATCGGTCAACCGGGCCAGTCTCGCAGACCCGGCGGCCCGCCGACGAAGAAGATCGTCAGACCTTGCCGACGATGTCCACGACGAACACCAGCGTGTTCTCGGCCAGCTCCGACTGCGGGTTGTCGGCATAGGCGAGCTTCGGCGGGATGACCAGGAGGACGCGGTCGCCGACCTTCTTGCCGACCAGTGCCTCGTCCCAGCCCTTGACGACCTTGCCGGTTCCGATCTGGAAGGCGGTGGCGCCGCCGTGGTCCCAGGAGGAGTCGAACTTCTCACCGTCCTCCCACTTGACCCCGGTGTACTGGGCGATCAGGCCGTCGCCGGCCTCCACCTCGGGTCCGTCGCCCTCGATCAGCACCTGCTGCTTCAGCTTCCCGGGGGCCTTCGCCCCCTTGGGGACGGTGATGGTGGCGGCCTTCTGCCCGTCGGCCTTCACCTCGGGCATGCCCTCGCCGGTGGCCGCCTGCTCGCCCTCGGCCCCGGCCTTGGCGTCGGTCTTGGCGGAGGCGACGGCGTCGATCACCCAGACCATGCTGTCGGCTCCGTCGATCCCGAGCCGCGGGTTGATCGAGTCGCCCATGATCGCCTCGGCGGTGCCCTCGATCAAGACGCGGCTGCCGGCCCGCTCACCGATCAGGGACCGGGTGACCGGCTCGGGGAGCCCCTGCCCCTCACCGAGTCGCAGGACCTCCTGGCGGTGGGCGTCGCCCTCGGAGGCGCCTTCCGGCCGCTGCTTCCAGGTGTTGACCAGCTCCTGGCCGTTGCTGGTCATCAGAATGTCCATGCGGACGAAGTCTCCCTCGGCGAGCTTGTCGCCCTTGCCCTCGGTGACCGTCCGCACGACTGCCTCGTCGGGGGCTTCGGCGCCCTCGGCGACGGTGAGCTTCGGCTCCTCGCCGACCTTGCCGGAGACCTTCGTGGGGGCTTCGGAGGAGCCGTCGGACCCGTCGGAGCCGCATGCCGCGGTGAACAGCAGGGCGGGAACGACCAGGGCCGCGGCGACGCGGCGGCCGGCCTTCGCCAGGGGGCGGGGGTGTGGGGGGCGTCCCCCTCGGGATTGCAGCATCAGTCCAACTCGTGGTGTAGGAGATGTCCGGGCGTGCCGGGCGTGCCGGCCACTCTACGGGCCGCCCGGCCCACCTCCCACAACTTCCGGAAGGACCGGTTTCGTTCCCGCGCCCGGGATCGTGCCGGTGCGACACGGCCCCGGGCGCGCCGTCCGCCGGGCTCACATGCCGGCGATGAGCTTCTCCACGCGCTCGTCCACCGACCGGAACGGGTCCTTGCACAGCACCGTGCGCTGGGCCTGGTCGTTCAGCTTCAGGTGCACCCAGTCCACCGTGAAGTCGCGGCGCTGCTCCTGGGCCCGGCGGATGAAGTCGCCCCGCAGCCGGGCACGGGTGGTCTGCGGCGGCACGGACTTGCCCTCGAAGATCTTGACGTCGTTGCAGATCCGGGCCGCCTGCCCCTTCCGCTCCAGCAGGTAGTACAGCCCGCGACGGCGGTGGATGTCGTGGTAGGCGAGGTCTATCTGGGCGATCCGGGGGTGGGACATGGTGATGTCGTTCTTGGCCCGGTACCGCTCGATGAGCTGGTACTTCATCACCCAGTCGATCTCGGTGTTGACCTTGTCCAGCTCCTGGGTGCGGACCGCTTCCAGCGTGCGGCCCCACAGCTCCAGCACCTGGTCCACCACGCCCGTGCGGATGCCCCGGCGCTCGCAGAAGTCGGCGGCCTTCTCGTAGTACTCCTGCTGCACCTCCAGCGCGGAAGCCTCGCGCCCGTTGGCCAGCCGGACCTTGCGCCGGCCGGTGATGTCGTGGCTGACCTCGCGGATCGCCCTGATCGGGTTCTCCAGGGTGAGGTCGCGCATGACCGTGCCCGCCTCGATCATCCGCAGCACCAGGTCGGTGGCGCCGACCTTGAGCAGCATGGTCGTCTCGGACATGTTGGAGTCGCCGACGATGACGTGGAGGCGGCGGTAGCGCTCGGCGTCGGCGTGCGGCTCGTCGCGGGTGTTGATGATCGGCCGGGACCGGGTGGTGGCGGAGCTGACGCCCTCCCAGATGTGCTCGGCGCGCTGGCTGACGCAGTAGACCGCGCCGCGCGGGGTCTGGAGCACCTTGCCGGCGCCGCAGATGAGCTGCCGGGTCACCAGGAACGGGATGAGGACATCCGCCAGGCGCGAGAACTCCCCGTGCCGGGCCACGAGGTAGTTCTCGTGGCAGCCGTAGGAGTTGCCGGCCGAGTCGGTGTTGTTCTTGAACAGGTAGACATCGCCCGCGATGCCCTCCTCGTGGAGGCGTCGCTCGGCGTCGACGAGGAGTCCTTCGAGGATGCGCTCGCCCGCCTTGTCGTGGGTGACCAGCTCGGTCACGTTGTCGCACTCCGGAGTGGCGTACTCCGGATGCGAGCCCACGTCGAGGTAGAGACGGGCGCCGTTGCGGAGGAAGACGTTGCTGCTGCGGCCCCATGACACGACACGGCGGAAGAGGTACCGCGCCACCTCGTCAGGAGACAGGCGCCGCTGTCCCCGAAACGTACACGTGACGCCGTACTCGTTCTCCAGCCCGAAGATTCGGCGGTCCATGAATGAACTTTACGCCTGATGCCCGCTTTTGAAACCGGCTCCGGCGCCCCCGTTCCGATCATCTTCCACCCGGACGACGGCATCGGGGGACGGGGCGGCGGGCGGGGCGGGGGCCGCCAGGACACGCCGGGTGGCCAGCAGGACCAGCAGCGCGGCCAGGCCGCCCGCACCGGCGACGAGGAAGCCCGCCGGCGCTCCGCCCCACTCGATGACCGGGCCCACCACGGCCGTCCCCGCCGCGGCCCCGACACCGAAGGACGTCACCAGCCAGGAGAACGCCTCCGTGACCGTGCCCGACGGCGCGTGCCGGTCCACCACGACGAAGGCGCAGGCCAGCGCGGGGGCCAGGAAGAGGCCCGCGGCCCCGGCCAGGACGGTCATCGTCACGGGACCCGGTGTCAGCGCCAGCGGCAGATAGCCGGCCGCCAGGGCGGCCACCAGGGCTCGCAGCCGGGTCTCGGGCTCTCCCGCCCAGGTGCGGGCTCCGTAGGCCAGGCCGCCGACCAGGGCGCCGGCACCCAGCGCCGAGAGCAGATAGCTGGAGATCAGCTCGTCGCCGTGGCCGTCCGCGTAGGCGACCGCGGCCACCGCGATCGTCCCCAGGGCGAGGCCGACGAAGAAGAACGAGCCGAGCAGGGCGACCAGACCACCGGAGCGCAGGGCCCCCAGCCAGTGCGCCTCGCGCGGTTCGGAGCGCCAGCGCCGGGAGGGGGGCGAGACCACCACGGACAGGGCGCCCAGCACTCCCAGGGCATTGATCACCAGCAGGGCCGCGGCCTCGCTCCAGAGGGCGACCAGCACCGTGACGGCCAGCGGCCCCAGGGTGAACATCACCTCCTGGGCCACCGCGTCCAGCGCGTAGGCGGCGTGCACCCGGTCGGGGTGTCTCAGGACGGACGGCCACAGCGCGCGCAGGCCGCCCTCCAGGGGCGGGGTGAACAGACCGGCGACGGCCGCCGCCGCGCAGGCGACGGGCAGCGGCTCGACCCCGGCGAGGGCGAGGGCGGCCGCGCCGAGGCCGGAGAGCAGCGCGGCGGGCAGCATGACCCTCGACTGACCCCACAGGTCCACCGCGCGGCCCAGCAGCGGCTGGCCGACGGCGTTGGACAGTCCGTAGACGGCCGACAGCACGCCCGCCAGGGTGTAGCTGCCGCCTTCCGCGCGGACGAACAGCACGATCGCCAGGGGGGCGGTGGCGTTCGGCAGCCGGCCGAGCAGGGTGCCTGCGAGCAGCCGCGCGGCGTGTCTGACGCGCAGCAGTTCGGCGTAGCCCGTCGCCATGGGTCGGCTCCTCTTCCCCGGGTTTCTCCGGCGGTCTGCGGAAGTGTTACGTATAACGCGCTCCGTCATACGTACCATGAACCAGCTCCCGGGTCCATGCCGGCCCGGGCACCGCCCGTACCTCCGTCCACTCCGGGAGCCGGCCAGTGAGCATCGACCGACCCCGGCCCACGAGCCGGGACGTGGCGCGGGCCGCCGGGGTCTCGCAGGCGGCCGTCTCCCTGGTCCTGGGCGGCAAGTGGCGCGGCCGGGTCTCCCCGGGCAAGGCCGCGGCGGTCCGGGAGGCGGCACGGAAGCTGGGCTACCGGCCGAACCTGGCCGCGCGCAGCCTGCGGCTGGGACGCACCCGCACCGCGCTGCTGGTGGTCCCGGCGCTCACCAACGAGTTCTTCGCCCGGATCCACGCGGGCGCCGCGCGGGTGGCCGCCGAGCACGGCTTCGGGGTGGTGCTCTATCCCTCCCCGGAAGGCGTCGGACCCGCCCGGGACCCCTTCGACTCCGCCGGCGCCGCCCTGGACGGCGTGATCGCCTCCTCGATGGCCTCCGAGGCGCTGGCCGCCCTGCGCTCCGGCGGCGAACTGCCGCTGGTGATGCTCGACAGCGAGCCGGAGAGCACCCATGCGGCGGCCACCGTCAACCTCGACATCGCCGACGGCATGCGGCAGGCGGTGAGGTACCTGCTGGAACTGGGGCACCGCCGGGTGGCCCACATCGCCGCGGCGGTGGACTCCTGGACCTTCGAGGTGCGGGCCGCGGCGCTGGCCGAGTCCCTGGCCGGGGCGGGCTGTCCGCCGCCGCCGGTCTGGACGGCCGCTCTGGACGCGGCCTCAGGGGCGCGTGCCGCCGCACAGGCCATGGCGGCGGTCCCCCGGCCGACCGCGCTGGTGTGCGACGACGACGTGCTCGCCGCGGGTGCGTGCAAGGCGGTGCGGCGGCTGGGGCTGCGGGTGCCCGAGGACGTCTCGGTGACCGGCTTCGACGACCTGGCGCTCGCCCGGGCGGTCGAGCCGGAGCTGACGACGGTGCGGCTGCCCGCCGAGGAAGCGGGGGCGGCCGGAATGCGGGCGCTGCTGGCTGTCCTGGACGGCCGGACGGAGGGTGCCGGCCCGGACCGCCGGACACGTGAGGCGGACGGCTGCGAACCCCCCGTCCGGGTGACCACTCTGCCAGTGCGGCTGGCCGTGGGGGGGGGGGCGCCGCCCCCCCCCCGCCCCACCCCCCCCCCCCCCCCACGGGACTGCCGACGGAAGTGGACGCTACTCCCCGGAGGCGGAGGACTCCCCCGGGGACTCATCCGACGAGGCCCCGCCGGACGGCTCTCCCTCGGACGCGGACGCACCGCCCTCCTCCAGCAGCCGGGAGAGCTGCCGGCCGAGCACACGCCTGAACTTTCGCTGCTGGGGCCGGGTGCGGTCCAGGGCGGCGACCTCCAGCTGGTCGGCGGTGAGGGTGCGCTCGCCGCCGTTGCTGTCCCGGCTCAGGGACTCCACCGCCAGTCCGAGGGCCTCGGCCAGGGTCATCCCGTCCCGGTGACGCTGCTCGAGGTATCCGCCGATCTGGTCGGAGTTGCCGCCGACCGCCACCGAGCCGTGCTCGTCGACGATGGAACCGTCGTGCGGCAGCCGGTAGATCTGGTCGTCCTCGGGGCCCTCCCCGACCTCGGCGACGATCAGCTCCACCTCGTACGGCTTCTCCGCCGCGCTGGAGAAGATGGTGCCCAGGGTCTGGGCGTAGACGTTGGCCAGGCCCCGCGCGGTGACGTCCGTGCGGGCGTAGGTGTAGCCGCGCAGGTCGGCGTAGCGGACGCCGCCGATGCGCAGGTTCTCGAACTCGTTGTACTTGCCCACCGCCGCGAAGGCGATCCTGTCGTAGATCTCGCTGACCTTGTGCAGTGCCCGAGAGGGGTTCTCGGCGACGAACACGATGCCGTCGGCGTACTGCAACACGACCACGCTGCGGCCGCGCGCGATGCCCTTGCGGGCGTACTCGGCGCGGTCCGCCATGGCCTGCTGGGGTGAGACATAGAACGGCGTCGACACCGGCTATCGGTCCCTTCCTGATCTAGAGCACAGGGGCCTGGGGCCCGTTGGGCGACTGGAGCCGGCCGTCGTGCACCGAGCGGGCGATCTCGGCGACCTCCTCCTCGGTGAGCCTGCGGAAGCCGTCCTCGGTGATCACCGTGACGACGGGATAGATCCTGCGCACCAGGTCGGGGCCGCCGGTGGCGGAGTCGTCGTCGGCGGCGTCGTAGAGGGCCTGGACGACGGCCGTGGCCGCCTGCCGCTCGCCGAGGTCGTCGCGGTACAGCTTCTTGAGCGAACCGCGTGCGAAGACCGAGCCGGAGCCGACCGCCGCGAAGCCCTGCTCCTCGGAGCGCCCGCCGGTGACGTCGTAGGAGAAGACGCGGCCCCTGTCCCGGTCCACGTCGTACCCGGCGAACAGCGGGATCACCGCCAGGCCCTGCATGGCCATGCCGAGGTTGCCGCGGATCATCGTGGACAGGCGGTTGGCCTTGCCCTCCAGGGACAGCCGGGTGCCCTCGACCTTCTCGAAGTGCTCCAGCTCCAGCTGGAAGAGCCTGACCATCTCCACGGCGAGCCCGGCGGTCCCGGCGATGCCCACGGCGCTGTACTCGTCGGCCGGGAAGACCTTCTCGATGTCGCGCTGGGCGATCATGTTGCCCATCGTCGCCCGCCGGTCGCCGGCCAGCACCACGCCGCCGGGGAAAGCGGCCGCGACGATCGTCGTGCCGTGCGGCGCCTCGACGGCGCCCTTCACGGGCGGGAGCGGACGGCTGCCGGGGAGCTGCTCGGGCGCGTGCTCGGACAGGAAGTCCATGAACGAGGACGAGCCCGGCGTCAGGAAGGCAGCAGGCAGACGCCCTGTGCTACGGGTGTTGGCTTCCACACGTTTCCTTCCACCAGATCGTGAGACCGGATCTTGAGAATTCCGCACGGACCTTACCCGTGGCGGCGGATGTCATCCGTCCCGCACCCCCGCGTCGCGGGGGTACGGGACGGACGGGCAAGCGTTACTCCCCGCCCTTCTGCACGAAGGAGCGCACGAAGTCCTCGGCGTTCTCCTCCAGCACGTCGTCGATCTCGTCCAGTACGGAGTCCACCTCGTCCGACAGCGCCTCCTGGCGCTCCTTGAGGTCCTCCGAGACCTGCGCGTCCTGCGCCTGCTCCTCGGTCTCCTCGGTGGAGCGCGCCGCCTTCTGCTGACCGCCGCCGGTGTCCTTGGTCGCCATATACCTCACCCCGCTCGGTTGGACGGTACAAGATCAGACTTTACAAGCCGGGCCCGACATCGGCCCCTCTCTGCCGCATCTCTGCCGCATCACTGCCACTTCCGCCGCCGTATCACCGCCGTGCCGCTGCCGCGCCGCCGCGGACGTCCGGAAGCCATCTCCATGATTCCCCCATCCGGAGGGGTTCAGCCTTCCCCCCACCCCGGTTCACTTCCCTGACAGCGCCCTGACCAGTTCCTCCGCCGTACGGCAGTGTTCGAGCAGATCACCGACGTGGGCGCGCGTGCCGCGCAGCGGTTCCAGGGTGGGTACCCGCTGGAGGGAGTCCCGACCCGGCAGATCGAAGATCACCGAGTCCCAGGAGGCCGCGGCCACCGCGTCGGGGTACCGCTCCAGACACTGGCCGCGGAAGTAGGCGCGGGTGTCCTCCGGTGGCCGGGAGCGGGCCCGTTCCACCTCCGCCTCGCCCAGCAGCCGCTTCATCCGGCCGCGGGCCGCCAGGCGGTTGTACAGGCCCTTGTCGGGGCGCACGTCGGCGTACTGCAGGTCCACCAGGTGCAGCCGGGCCGCGTCCCAGCCCAGGCCGTCGCGGCGCCGGTAGCCCTCCATCAGCTCCCGCTTGGCGACCCAGTCCAGTTCGCCCGCCAGACTCATCGGATCACTCTCCAGGCGTACCAGGACGTCCTCCCAGCGGGCCAGCACGTCCCTGGTCTGCTCGTCCGCGTCCTGCCCCCAGCGCTCCTCCACGTACTTGCGGGCCAGCTCGTAGTACTCCATCTGGAGCTGCACGGCGGTCAGTGTCCGTCCGCTGCGGAGCGTGATCGAACGGCGCAGCGCCGGATCGTGGCTGATCCGGTGGAGGGTGCGTACGGGCTGGTCGACGGCCAGGTCGACGGCGATGAAGCCGTCCTCGATCATGGACAGCACCAGGGAGGTGGTGCCGAGCTTGAGGTAGGTGGAGATCTCCGACAGGTTGGCGTCGCCGACGATCACGTGCAGCCGGCGGTACTTCTCGGCGTCGGCGTGCGGCTCGTCGCGGGTGTTGATGATCGGCCGTTTGAGGGTGGTCTCCAGGCCGACCTCCACCTCGAAGTAGTCGGCCCGCTGGCTGATCTGGAAACCGTGCTCGGAGCCGTCCTGGCCGATCCCGACGCGCCCGGCGCCGGTGACGACCTGACGGGAGACGAAGAAGGGCGTCAGGTGACGCACGATGTCCGAGAAGGGGGTCTCCCGCTTCATCAGGTAGTTCTCGTGGCAGCCGTAGGAGGCGCCCTTGTTGTCGGTGTTGTTCTTGTAGAGGTGGATCGGATGGGCTCCGGGCACCTCGGCGGCGCGCCCGGCGGCCTCGGCCATGATCCGCTCGCCGGCCTTGTCCCACAGCACGGCGTCCCTCGGGTTGGTGACCTCCGGTGCGCTGTACTCGGGATGCGCGTGGTCCACGTACAGCCGTGCGCCGTTGGTGAGGATCACGTTGGCCAGACCGATGTCCTCGTCCGTGAGCTGACTGGAGTCGGCGGCCTCGCGCGCGAGGTCGAAGCCCCGGGCATCCCGCAGCGGGTTCTCCTCCTCGAAGTCCCAGCGGGCGCGGCGCGCCCGGTGCATCGCCGCCGCGTAGGCGTTGACGACCTGGGACGAGGTGAGCATGGCATTGGCGTTCGGGTGACCGGGGACGGAGATCCCGTACTCCGTCTCGATACCCATCACTCGCCGTACGGTCATGCGGCCCTCCTTGCCCGGCGGCGGCCCGCCTTCGGGTCGCCGCTCAAGTCCCGCTGCGCATCCGGTCCGTTTGCGGCCCTGGCCCGCATTCCGCATGGCGGCGGTACGGACGAGCCTAGGGCGGTCGGGCCCCGGTCGGGAGATCACTGGGGATTTCCCGCGTTTCCCCGGTGGGGATCGGTCCGAAAAGATTCGGCTGCGGACGCCCTCCCCGCCTCTCGACGGGGACACGGGCGTCCGCAGCCGGACGGTGTCTTCTACAGGTACTGACCGGTGTTGGCCACCGTGTCGATGGAGCGTCCGGTGTCCGCGCCCTGCTTTCCGGTGACGAGGGTGCGGATGAAGACGATCCGCTCGCCCTTCTTGCCGGAGATGCGGGCCCAGTCGTCGGGGTTGGTGGTGTTGGGCAGGTCCTCGTTCTCCTTGAATTCGTCCACGCACGCGGCGAGCAGATGGGAGACCCGCAGACCCTTCTGGTTGTGGTCGAGGAATGCCTTGATCGCCATCTTCTTGGCCCGGTCGACGATGTTCTGGATCATCGCGCCGGAGTTGAAGTCCTTGAAGTACAGAACCTCCTTGTCACCGTTGGCGTAGGTGACCTCCAGGAAGCGGTTCTCCTCGGACTCGGCGTACATCTGCTCGACGACCGACTGGATCATCCCGGCGACGGTGGCCTCGGGATCCCTGTTGTGCTCCGCGAGGTCGTCCGAGTGCAGCGGGAGGTTCGGGGTCAGGTACTTCGAGAAGATGTCCTTGGCGGCCTCGGCGTCCGGACGCTCGATCTTGATCTTCACATCGAGGCGGCCCGGGCGCAGGATCGCCGGGTCGATCATGTCCTCCCGGTTGGAGGCCCCGATGACGATGACGTTCTCCAGCCCCTCCACACCGTCGATCTCCGACAGCAGCTGCGGGACGATGGTGTTCTCCACGTCCGAACTGACACCGGAGCCGCGGGTGCGGAACAGGGAGTCCATCTCGTCGAAGAAGACGATGACGGGCGTGCCCTCGCTCGCCTTCTCCCGGGCGCGCTGGAAGACCAGCCGGATGTGCCGCTCGGTCTCACCGACGTACTTGTTCAGCAGCTCGGGGCCCTTGATATTGAGGAAGTAGCTCTTCCCCTGGGGCTGCCCGGTCACCTCGGCGACCTTCTTGGCAAGGGAGTTGGCCACGGCCTTGGCGATGAGGGTCTTGCCGCAGCCGGGCGGACCGTAGAGCAGGACACCCTTGGGCGGGCGGAGTTCGTGCTCCTTGAACAGGTCCGGATAGAGGTAGGGGAGCTCCACCGCGTCACGGATCAGCTCGATCTGACCGCCCAGGCCACCGATCTTGTTGTAGTCGATGTCCGGGACTTCTTCGAGGACGAGCTCCTCGACCTCGCTCTTGGGCACGACCTCGTAGACGTACCCCGAACGCGGCTCCAGTAGCAGTGCGTCACCGGCCCGGAGCGTGGCCTTCATAAGGGGCTCGGCGAGCTTGACCACGCGCTCCTCGTCGGTGTGTCCGATCACCAGGGCGCGTTCGCCGTCCTCCAGGACCTCCTTGAGGGTGACGATGTCCCCGGCACGTTCGAACTCCATGGCCTCGACCACGTTGAGCGCCTCGTTCAGCATGACCTCCTGGCCACGCCTGAGCTCAACGAGATCGACGCCGGGGCTGACATTCACCCGCAGCTTGCGCCCGCCGGTGAAGATGTCGGCCGTACCGTCCTCGTTCGCCTGCAGAAAGACCCCGAAGCCGGCCGGCGGCTGAGCCAGCCGGTCGACCTCCTCCTTGAGGGCCACGATCTGGTCACGGGCCTCACGGAGGGTGTTGGCGAGCCGCTCGTTCTGTGCGGACACACCGGCCAGGTTCGTCTGCAGCTCGACGATCCGCTCCTCGAGAATCCGAGTGTGGCGCGGAGAGTCGGCGAGCTTGCGGCGCAGGACGGCGATCTCCTGCTCGAGATGGGCAACCTGGCCTGCCGGGTCGTCGGAACCCCGTTCGGGCCGGATGCCGCGGTTGATGTCGTCGTCGTGGGCTGCCACGGTCCTCACCTCCTCCAAGGGGAGCTGGACGCTTCCTGACCCTACCTGGACCCGCGGGGGTTGAAACCCCTAGATCACAAACACGGTCGGGGTGTGTCTGATCTTCACCCTTGCGCACTCCCTTACCCCGAGTGAATACCCACCCAACCTCGCCGGAAAGCGGCCGGTTGTATCGTCTGAAGTGTCAACCCCCGTCACGGGTGGCTCTATTCCGCCAAGATCACACCGACAATCCGTCACACGGTCCGGCCACGAACGCAGGAACGGCAGGCAGCAACATGGGCTCGCACAACGAGCAGACCGCAGAGCTTGAGGTCTGGATCGACCAGGAACTCTGCACCGGCGACGGTATCTGCGCGCAGTACGCACCCGAGGTGTTCGAGCTGGACATCGACGGACTCGCCTACGTGAAGGGTCCCGCTCCCGCGGGCGAGGAGGCCGAGCTGCGCACGGAGCCGGGCGCCACCGCTCCCGTCCCCCTGCCGCTGCTGGGCGACGTGGTGGATTCGGCCAAGGAATGTCCGGGCGAGTGCATCCACGTGCGCCGGGCGGCCGACGGCGTCGAGGTGTACGGCCCCGACGCCGGGTAGCGCGGCGGCGCTCCGGCCTCCGGCCGCGCCGGGCGTCGCGTGACCGGTCAGACACTCCGGGTCGTCGGAGCCGCCTCCAGCACGAACTTCCCGCCCCGCCACTCCCATTCGACGTCACGCGCCCTGTCGGGACAGCAGCGGGGCACGTCCGGCGACGAGTAGCCCAGCAGCCTGGCGGACACCGTGCGGTCGCGGACGGTCAGATCCCGCACCGCCATCCCCTCCCCGGGGTCCACTAGGGTCTCGGCGACCCGGGGCGCGCCCCCCCGGCGCGCGGGGTGCGCCAGAACGTACACCCCGCTGGGCGGGGTGCCGATCCCCGCGGCGCAGCGGACCACCGCGACGGTCTCGGCCCGGCCGTCCCCGTCGAAGTCCACGGCCGCCCGGTCGACCACCTCGGCCTCCGCCGGACCGCACTCCAGCGGGTAACGGGCCGTGTCCGCGTCCGGCCCGGGGGCGGGCACGGCGGCCCCCCGCTGCTGGGTCGCGCCGGCGCCGGCGGGATCCAGC
>NZ_JBXUOY010000052.1:0-24814 GCF_057196705.1 Streptomyces sp. ATLC9
GGCCTGCCGGATCCTGGGCGTCTCCCGGGCCACGCCGCACCGGCGGCGGAACCCGAAACCGCCCACGGCCGGGGAACGCCGGCCGTTCCACCATCCCGCGCAGCTGTCCGATGACCGCAGCGGTGAGAAGGAGCCGGTGTTCTACGCGGGCTCCACCCTCGCACCCGATCTGTCCCTGCCCCGCATCCGCGAACGCTGGGCCCTGCCCATGGAGGCTGTGGCCTCGGCGGACGACTCCGGGCGGGATCAGCCGGTCCTGCCGGATGTGACAGGTCCCGCGTTCGCGCGGCGCCGGGCCACCGCCGCCACCTGGCAGGCCCTCCTGGTCATCGATCACGGTGATGATGGCGCGGCAGCGGCGCAGATCGCCGCGGCGGGTGAGGTGCTGGACGCGCTGGCCAAGACCTCCGCCGCCCATACCCGCGCTGAGCTGCGCGAGGCGGCCTTCGTGTTCGAGCGAGCCAGCCGCCCCTGCCCAGCAGGCCCGCCCCGCACGGAGCAGACCGCCCGCCCATCCCAAGCCCCCAGGACACAGCAGATAAGCCCTGGCCCACCGGAGTGGCCAGCCGATCAACGACCGAGCGGCCGGGCAGATGCCGCCCGGCCGCTCGGCGTGTGATCCGGTCTACCGGCGAACCTGGATCAGCGCGTGGGTGCCGCTGGTACGCCAGCCCGCGCCCACCTCTTCGAGGGCATCCAGCGTCTTCCGCTCCAGCCCCACGATGACGTCGGACTTCAGGGTGCGCAGCGCCGCGACCGCACCGGGGAAGTACGCCGTCAGGTCAGCGAACGGTGCCGTGGCGTCCCACATCCGGTCGCCCACGAGCCGACGGTAGTTGAGGTCGCCCTTCAAGATGGTCAGCGCGACGGCCGCGAACTCCTCCCGCAGATCCACCGGCATCTGCGCGTACGGCAGCGGCGCACAGAAGAACGGGTGGGTGCGCACCTCCAGGCGTCCTGCCGCCATGGCCTCCCACAGCCGCCCGCCGATCCCGCCGGCCTCACCAGGCACCTCGGCAAGGCGGCGGAGGCAGTCGACGACGTCCGCCGTCATCGCGTCGGAGACGTAGTACGGGTAGGGCTTGACGTGGAGCACGACCTGCTCGGCGTGCCGGTGCACCAGGAGGTGGTCGACGAGGACCAGGTCCGGGACCAGTTCCCGCCCGGCGTTGTCCGCCACCACGGCGACCGTGGAACCGGCTCCGGCGGGCAGGAGCCGCCAGAGCACGGCGCTGTCGTCAGCCACCAGCCCACCGGTGGCGTCACCGGGGGCCGGCTCCCCTTCCGTGACGCGGAAGCCGAGGTCGGCGCGGTTGCCCCAGAGCGAGGCGTGGAGCAGCGCCGTGGCCCGCTCATCGGCCGGCGCGTCGGCGAGCGCGTCCAGGGTCCGCAGTTCCCCGTCCACCGCCGCACCGCGCAGTTCGGCCTGCTTGAAGGGGGCGAAGGGATCGACTCCCCGCCACGGTCCCGCACCGAAGTACTCGACGGCGCCCAGCAGCCTGCGGTAGAAGTAGCTCTCCGCCCACAGGAACGGGGCGTCGAACCACGATCGCCCGAAGTGCTCCCGCCCCCAGACCGACCACTGCCCCCGGTCGTGCTCCGAAGGGGCGAGAGGTCCGATGACACCGCCGGTGATCTCCTCCAGCAGGGCGTCGAGGGCCTCGTGCTGCCGGCGGCCGTACGGGAAGGCGTCCCGTACCTGCTGGATCAGCGCCGGGTGCCGCTTGGCCAGCACCCCCCAGGCGAACGAGCCCTGCTCGTTGCTCAGGATGACCGGGGCGCCGGGTCCGGCGGCCCGGCCGCGGCTGCGGCCGGCCGACCCGTCCGAAGCGCCAGGGGTCTTCTCTGCCATGGTGTCCAAGCCCTCCGCTTGCCGCTCGTGAGTCATTGATCTCCAGGGCCACAACGCCCGCAGCGCTACCGACCAACACCTCGCCCGTACTGGGTTCGAAGGCCGCGCAGTGCAAGGAAGCGTCCACCCTGACCTCGGCGATCTGGCGCTGCTCGCTGAGCGACCACAGGCGCACCGTCCCATCCGCCGCAGCCGACACCAGACGGTCCTCGTCGCTGGTGAAGCCGAGCATGAGAATGCGGCCGGTGTGCCAGGGGAGGTGGGAGGTGAACCTGTCTGTGCCCAGGTGCCGTACCGCGATGTCGCCGGTTCCCGCCCCGACCGCCAGCGATGTGACACCGGGCACCTACTCGGCGATCACATGCACCGATGCTTCAGCCTCGGCGAGGACGGCGGCGCTGAGCCCTGCCGCCTGATGCCGACAACGGCAACACGCTCCTGGCTTCTCAAAGACGTTGCCCCGACGGAGTTCACGGCAGCAGAGCCGCGTCGAGGTAGTCCTGCACCGGCTCGAACAGCCCGTACGGCACGTACTGCGGGATCTCGCCGTGCGCGACCCAGGCCAGGTCGGCCACTTCGTCATCACTCGCGATGACCGCCTCGCCGCCGACGGGTCGGCATGCGATGTAGCGGATTTCCCAGCCCGTCATGGGGTGAACCCGTTGTCCGAGCACGCTCTGCGGGATCACCTGGAGCCCGGTCTCTTCCTGGGTTTCACGCGTTGCGGCTTCTTCGGGGGTCTCCTCAGGTTTGATCTTCCCGGCCGGGAACTGCCACGAGAGTGCGCCCTCCGCCACGCGTCGTCGCACGAGCAGGACGCGCCCGCCCTGAACGACGATGGCAGCGGCGACTGCTGCCTCGGCCTTGCCAGTCACGGGGATTCCCTTCTGAGCGTTATCGTCATCGCTTCGTGGCGGTGTGGCTCAGCCCTCGGTGATCGGTTCCCTGGTCGCGTAGTAGGCGTGCAGTGCGGCCTCGCTTCCGGAGCCCAGGGCGGTCATGATCCGCTGGAAGCGGGCGGAGCGCAGATCGCCGGCCACGATGACACGGGGATGCTGTTCGGTAGGCGGACAGTAGCCGTCCGCACCGCGGACCAGGTCGCCGGGCGGTGCGGTCGGCGCGTTGCCGATGCTGAGGTAGGCGGCGTCCGCCACGATTGCCCGCCGTTCACCGCCGCGGCCCACCGCCTCCGCCGACACGGTGCCGTCTCCCGCTGGCTTCAGCGTCAGGTGCCCGACGGGCAGGAGCGTGACCCGGGGTTCCTCGCGGATCTCCTCGACCTTGTACGCGTCGGCCGCCGGATACGCCACCAGCAGGCGCGTGCCGGTGGCCGGATGGGCGCGCAGGAAGGTGCCGACCGGGCGGTCACCGCCCAGGACGAGGAGGGTGCGTCCCCCGGCGTCGGCCTCCCGGGCCTGCCACAGCGGGGGCAGGGTCAGGCCGCCGGGGGCGGTGATCCAGGCGGCGTCGCGGGGCTGGAGGGGGCCGGTGCCGGTGGCGACCACGGCGTACGGGGCGCTCAGACGGGCGCCGGTGTCGAGCGTGACGGTCACGCGGTCCTCGTCGGCACGCAGCCCGGTGACGTACCGGCCCAGCTCCAGGCGGCACAGCTGTGTGTCCTTCAGCTCCGCGGTGATGGCGTCGGCCAGTTCGGGGCCGCTGGTGTGGCCGCCCAGAACGTTGTTCAGGGCCGGGATCCGGTGGAGGTTGCGGCACAGCCGGTCCGGCTCGACCAGGATCGAGCGCATGCCGACGCCGGCGGCCATGCGGGCGGCGGCGCAGCCGGCCGGGCCACCGCCCACGACGATCAGGTCCGTGTCCTGGACGGCGGGCGACCCGGCGCTGGACGGACACGGGGACGAGGGCGGGGACGGTGTGTCGGCCATGGGGCTATTCCAGCACCGGGGCCCCGGCGTACGCAGCGAGTCGTCCCATCACGTGCTCGCTGACGATGAGTTGGCCGGTTCCAACCAGGCGGCGGACGACGAGGAGGCCGGCATCGTGGACGTCCGGGCCCGCGTCACTGGCGCAGGCGTCCGTGACGATCCAGGGCGCGTAGTCGTGCTCGAAGGCGTCGGCCGCGGACTTCAGGACACAGCTCTCGGTGGCGATCCCGCAGAACACGAGGTCGGTCCAGCCGGACCGGCGGATCAGTTCAGTGGCTTCGGGAGTGAAAAGCGTGTACCCGGTCTTGTCGACGACCGCGTGTGCACGGGCGACCGCTTCCGTGAGTTCGGGAACGATGTCGGTCTCGGGTGGTTCCCGGAGCCGGCGCCACTGGAAGAAGCGCTCGTAGGGACTGTCCGGATAGTTGAAGTACCGGGTGAAGACCACAGGCCGGCCGGCGGCGGACCACTGGGCGACCACGTCGGAGACCGCGTGCACGGCGTGGCGGCTGTGATGGTTCACGAATCCGTTCTGCATGTCCACCACGATCAGCGCGGCACTGCCGATATCCATCCGTTGTCTCTCCTGACCCGTCTTTTCAATCGGCGCTCTCACGTAGAGCGTCCTGCGCGGCACGCAGCCGTTCGGCAAGCCCGCTGGTCTTCATGATGGCCTCCCGCATCAGGACGTGTTGCGCGGTCTCCTGGGCACGGGCGGTGGTGAGGCGGGAGTACGCGGCGCGCAGGAAACGCCAGCCGTACTGCTCAGGCATGGAAGGGTCTCTTCCGTCCTCGATCATCTGCTGGATCTGGCGAGTGAAGCACCACAGGGCCTGGACGGTCAGTTCGCAGGTGACCAGCTCGTCGATGGAGAGGCTGCGCTCGCGGGAGTGCGAGGCGTAGGCGACACCGGACCAGCCAGCGTAGGCGGTGGAGACTCCCCGTATGCCGAAGGACACGATGTCCGCATGGTCGAAGCCGGTGGCCAGGAGCGACTCCTCGACTGTGCCGTCCAGGGGCACGGGCCCGCCCGGGGCGCCGCGGTCGACCAGGACAGAGGGCGTGGACAGCAGGCGCAGGGCGGTGTCGGACGACGCCCGCCCACTGGGACGACGCACTGGCCACCAACCTGACCAGCCACTACCTCCTCGCCCACGAACTCACCCCCGCCATGACGGCTGCCGGCTGGGGCCGGATCATCACCATCGGCTCTGTCCTCGCCACGGCGGGCCGCCACGACCTCGCCGGCTACATCAGCGCGAAAGCCGGCCTCGAAGGGCTCACTCGTGCCCTCGCCCGCGAACTCGGCCCTGTCGGCATCACCGCCAACTGCGTTGCCCCCGGCTCCATCCGTGTCCCCGCCGAGGACACCGTCGTCGACGACCCGAAGGCCATGGCCACCCGGCAGCTCGCCCGCCAGTGCGTCCAGCGCCGGGGCCGCCCGGACGACATCGCCGCAGCCGTCGCCTTCCTCGCCACCGACGACGCCGGATTCATCACCGGCCAGACCCTGCGCGTCGACGGAGGCTGGATCCTTGGCTGACATCTGGCTCATGCGCCACGGCGCCTACGAAGGCCACCGCCCCGGCTACCACGCCCCGCACGAGGCCGCCCTCACCATCGAGGGCCGCGCCCAGGTACGCCGCTCCCTGCCCCTTCCCAAGGGCATCACCGCGATCGCCACCAGCCCCATCCCCCGTGCCCGGCAGACCGCCACCCTCGTCTCGCACTTGACGGGTCTGCCGATCGTGGCCACCTCCGGCCTCCTCGCCGAATGGCGCGCCCCGAGCATCGTCCTCGGCCGTACCGCCGAGACCTACCCACCGGCCTACCGCGCCTGGCGAGCCCGCCGCCTCGTCAACCCCTCCCTACGCTGCGAGGACGGCGAGAGCCTCACCGAACTCCACACCCGTGCCCGTCACTGCGCCGCCTTCCTCCGCCACACCGCCGGGCGCCACGGCCCCCTCCTGGCCGTCTCCCACACCCTCCTCCTCGGCGTCCTCACCCACCTCCCAGAAGGCCCCGCCGCCTTCGCCAACGCCGCGAAAAATCCCTGGCAGTTCGCCGAAATCCGTCTCCTGCCCGCACATCAACACGTGGGACCTGGCCTCAGCGACCGGCCAAATGAATGACTGAACCGTCCCGGAACTGGTGTAGGTAGTCAGCCCTGGTCACGGTCGACTCCACGCAATCTGGGGCAGGCCAGAGCTCCCATCAGCCCCCGAGCGGTTGACATGCCGCAGCGGGGACCATGCCCGTATACATAGCGGTAGCCGTGCGGTCTTGCGTCCAGAGGTGCGCTTTCGCCCGGATTCAGGGCGCGAGGACGGTCAGCCGCAGCAGCGCGGCCAGGCCCAGGACCACGGGGAGCGCGTACCACCACCGGTGCAGGCGTCCGGCCTTCACGAGCCCCCGGGTCAGCAGCGCGGAGACGCCGGTGATCGGCAGCGCCAGCCCCGCGGCGATGCCGGAGTGGGCGGCGGCGTCCGGCTCCCACGGGTTGGCGGTCCCGGCCATGTACGCCAGGAAGACGAGGTAACCCGTCACCGTGTGAGCCAGGAGCAGGAGGACCGCGCCCACCACGGTGCCGGCGCGGCCGACGGTGTTGGGCCTCCGTCCTTCCCGCGCCGGGGCGGGGGAGGGGGCTGCACCGCTCACTTCAGTGCCTCCTTCGCCTGGTCCAGCTTCTGATCGAAACCCCGGCCGTACGCCTGGGCGTCAGGGCTTTCGTAGTAGTCGCTACGGCGGATCAGCGCGGCGCTGACCGCCCACGTCCGTCCTGCCAGCCCGTTCCACTTCGCCGACTGGGCAGAGGCCGTCGACGCACTGCTCGCGCTCGGCGCCGAGCGGCCCGTCCCTGTGGTGATCGACGAGTTTCCGTACCTCGCCAAGGCCAACCCCGAGCTGCCCTCGATCATCCAGGAGGCGCTGCGGCCCCTGCGTGACCAGCGCACCGGCTCCCGTACCCGGCTGCTGCTGTGCGGTTCTGCGCTGTCCTTCATGGGCAGGCTGCTCTCGGGTAACGCCCCACTGCGCGGACGGGCGGGGCTGGAGTTGGTCGTCCGCCCCCTCGACCACCGCCTCGCTGCCGAGTTCTGGGACATCGCCGATCCCCACTTGGCCATGAAGGTGAACGCGATCGTGGGCGGCACCCCGGCCTACAGGCGCGAATTCGCACGCGGCGACACGCCAAAGGCTCCGGACGACTTCGACGACTGGGTCGCCCGCACCGTCCTCGACCCCGAAACCCCCCTCTTCCGCGAGGCCCGCTATCTGCTGGCCGAGGAACCCGACCTTCGCGACACCGCCCTGTACCTGTCCGTCCTGGCCGCCGTCGCCGACGGCAACGCCACACGCGGGGGCATGGCCGGCTACCTGGAACGCAAGGCCACCGACATCGCCCACCCCATCAACGTCCTCGAAGACGCGGGTCTACTGCACCGGGACGCGGACGCCTTCCGCGACAACCGGCCCACCTACCGGATCGCCGAACCGCTGATCGGCTTCTACCACGCGATCATGCGACCGGTCTGGGACCAGCTCGAACGCCCCGGCAGCGCGGCACGGGTCTGGCAGGCCAGCCGTCGCCGCTTCGTCAGCAACGTCCTCGGGCCCCACTTCGAGCAGGTTTGCCGCGACTGGGCGCTGCATCACGCCGACCCCGAGCTCCTGGGCGGTCTGCCCGCCCGCGTCGGACACGGTGTCGTTCACGACCCCAGGGCCCGTACCGGCAACGAGGTCGACGTGGCGGTCATCGGAATCGCGGACGGTGCCAAGCCCCCGCTCCTGGCCATCGGAGAGGCCAGGTGGAACGACACCATGGGAGCTGCCCACATCGAACGTCTCCGGCACATCCGCGACCTCATCGCCCGGGCCGGGCGCTACGACACCGCCGACACGCGGCTCCTGTGCTTCAGCGGAGCCGGATTCAACGACAAGGCGCATGCCGCGGCGGCAACCGACCCGGACGTCCGGCTGATCGACCTGGAGACCCTCTACGGTCAGGCCTGATGTCCGCCCACGCGTCCGTGACTGCCGGGGTGGAGGCGTCTGTTGCCGGAAGCCGGTGGTCACCGTGCCCGGCAGCCCCGGCAGCGTTGCGCCCGAACCCCCGCCGGCGGCCGGACCCACACCTGCTCCGGCACCGTCCGCACCCCGCCACGGGGCCCGGTCGGCTCCCGAGCCCACCACTCCATCAGCGCCGGGTTCGAGCCGCGTGGTCAGTGTGGAGGCCATTCCGCCCCGGTGTGCCGCCCAGGTGCTGAGCACCGGCGATCATCAGGAAACCGTCATCGCCCCCCTGTCCGAGATCGCGGCAGGACCACAGCAGACTGCCGAGCTCGCCCGGCTACGAGAGCAGGCCGGATGTATCGCCACTATCGCGGAGCAAGCTCTCCAATGCCAGGATTCATCACTCACCTGACCGGCCCGATCCTCCCCCGGCGGCCACCGGCAGCCGGGGACGGGCTGGTCTCAGTTCTGGTCTCATTTATTTCTGACATAAAGCACTTTTCTCCGCATAGCTTTGCCGCTGGTGGGTCGATCCACAGGACAACGCCCTTCACTCACCGTCGGCTTCCTGCCGCCGCAGGACACATGTCCCCCCGCGATGCGCCATTCTGGAGCGTGCGCGGGACCGGTTCCGGTTCCAAGGTCAACGGCGTCGTCTTTGTGAGGTGCCCCATCGGAAAGCCCAGCGGATCAACTCTGGCCTCGTGGCTGAGTGGTCTGGAAGTCGGCCGACTCGAGCGAGTCCTGGCGACTCGCCCGGATGCCGTGTCCCCGCCGGAGCCACGATCGTTCGGCGAACTCGCGGACCGCCTTCAGCGTCCGGCGTCGGTGGCCCCAGCGCTGGCGGAGCTCGCGCGGCCACAGCTGCAGGTGGCTGAGGCGCTGGCGGCATTGGGACCCGTCCCACGGGCCGCTTTGGCCGACCTGCTGGACGTGGCCGAGACGGAGACCGATCGCTGGCTGGATGCGGCCCTGGAGACACTGGCCGATCACGCGCTCGTCTGGCCGGACGGCCAAGGGCTGCTCCACATGACGGCGCCGTTGCGGCAGGCATGGGATTCGCCGCTGGGGCTGGACGCGCCGCTCGCCCGGCTGCTGGCGGACACGACCTCCGAGGAACTGCGGCGCATGCTGGTGGCCTTGGGCATCCCAGCTCCCGGCACCACCAAGAAAGATCGGCTGGCCGCCCTGCTGGAACACCACAGTGATCCGAAGCGGGTGGCCGCGGTGGTTGCGGCGGCGCCTGTGGCCACTCGGGAGCTGCTTGAGCGGCGAGCCCGACACCAGGGTGAACGGAGGCAGGAACAGACGGGGTTCCTGATGCTCGGGGCCCCACGGGCCGACTCCGAACCGGGTGCGCGGTGGGCGCTGGAGCGGGGACTGCTGGTCCAGGACCGGTACTCCGGGTACGGGCCCGCACGCATGCCGGCCGAGGTGGCGCTCGCGCTGCGCGGGGCTGACTGGCACGCCCCGTTCGAGCCGTGCCCGCCCATCGTGCGGACGGTGTCCGTCACCGAGGCGGAGGTGGATCGGGAGGCGGCGGCAGCCGCCTCGGCGTTCGCCGCCCACGCCGCCTCGGTTCTGGCGGCGTGCGCCGCGTCTCCGCCGGCCCGTCTGAAGTCCGGAGGGGTCGGGGCGCGTGAGCTGTCCCGGATCGCCAAGGCCGCGCAGTGCGACGACATCGTCGTACGCCTTGTCCTGGAGACGGCGTACGACGCCGGGCTGCTGGCCCGGGACGGTAACCGGGTCGCGGCGACGGAAGGTTACGACGCCTGGGCGGAGCGGGAACCGGCGGAGCAGCTCACCGCGCTTCTCCAGGCGTGGCGAACGTTGCCGCGGACCCCGGCCCAGGCCCGCGACGAGGACGGCAAGGCGCTGCCCGCACTCGCCGGAACACCACCTTGTGGCGGCTGTGCGCAGGCCCGGGACGGGCTTCTCGCCGCGGCGGTGGCGCTCCCGGCGGACCAGGGGGTGCGGAGCCCCGTGGAACTGGGGCCGCTCGTCGCCTGGCACCGTCCGTTCGCCCATCCACTCCCCCAGGACGCCACGCCCTTCGCCTCCGTGGTCCGCGAAGCGGAACTACTCGGTGTGATGGCCCGCGGCTCCCTGTCCCGCATTGGTGCCGCCTTGCAGGCCGATGACGGTGAAGCACTGGCCGCGGCCGGTCGGCGGCTGCTGCCGACGGCCACCAGCACGGCCCGCTTCGGCGCGGACCTCACCGCCGTCGTCACCGGCACACCGTCAGCCCACCTGGCCGCCCTGCTGGACGCCGTCGCAGAGCGAGAAGCCGTCGGCACGGCATCCGTGTGGCGGTTCAGCCCGGGCACCATCCGCGGCGCCCTGGACACCGGCCGTACACCCGACGCCATCACCGCCGACCTGGCCGACGTCGCCGTCGGCGCCCTTCCCCAGCCGCTGTCGTATCTGATCCACGACACCGCGCGCGCCCACGGCCGTATGCGCATCGCGCCCGCGGCCTGCGTGATCCACGGCGAGGAACCCGCCCTCCTCGCCGAACTCACCGCCCACCGCAAGCTCGCCGAGCTCGGGCTGCGGCAGCTGGCGCCGACCGTGCTGGTCTGCCGGACTCCGCTCGACAAGACCCTCGCCGCGCTCCGGGCCGCCGGCTATGCCCCCGTCGCCGAGAAGGCCGACGGAACCGTACGCGTCGAGAAGACCCGGCACCGACGTGCCTCCGCCCCGGCTCCGACCCCACTCCCAGGCCAACGACGGCGGTCCGTGCCGACCGAGACCCCGGTGGATGTCGGCCTGAGCGCCCTGGCCGCCAGGCTGCGGGACGCCCCGTCGGCACTTCCGGATCCCGACCCGTTCGGCACCGGGGCCCTCTACGGCACGGACACCGAGGAGATCGTCGCCGGGTACGCGAAGAACCTGACGTACAGCGATGTCCGCCAGCTCGCCCACGCCGTCGACGCCGGCACGGCCATCACGGTCGAGTACGTCGCCGCCTCGGGCAACCGGACCGTACGTACCCTCAGCGAGCTCGATCTCGACCCGCCCCATCTGTATGCCTGGTGCCATTTGCGCGAGGACGAACGGGTCTTCACCCTCTCCCGCGTCCTCGGCGTCATGCCCGCGTAGCCCTCGGCAGGGCCCACTGGCCCACCCCGTGCACGGATCATTGCTCGACCAGCCGCCACTACGATCACCAGTCATGGACTGGGTCGAGCGCACCGCGCAGCTGAGGCAGTGGGCGAGGAGTGGGGTGCGGGCTCCGCACAAGCCGTTGCTGTTCCTGTACGCGCTCAGCCGGTTTCAGCAGGACGCCGACGGCGAGCTGCGGTACAGCGCGGTGGAGCAGGACCTGCGGCGGCTGCTCGCCGAGTACGGGCCCGGCAACCGGACGACGCCCGCCTATCCCTTCCACCACCTGGTGAGTGACGGGGTGTGGGAGGTGCGCACCGAGCGCGGGACGGGCAGCCCCGGGACCGGAGTCAGGGAGCTGCGGGCGACCGGGGCCGCCGGGCGGCTGACGCCTCAGCTGCGGGCGGCACTGCGGCGGGAGCCGTCCCTGCTCGGCCGGATGACTCGGGTGCTGCTCGACCTGAACTTCCCGCCCTCCCTCCACGGCGAGCTGTGCGAAGCCGTCGGCCTGGAGTTGGAGGAGGCCGAGACCGGACGGTTCTCGGCCGCGCGCAGGCGGCGGGACCGGCGGATGCGGGAGATGGTCCTGACGGCGTACGAGTACCAGTGCGCCTTCTGCGGGTACGACGGCAGGATCGGCGCGGTGCCGGTCGGGCTTGAGGCCGCCCATGTGCGCTGGTGGGCGTTCGACGGACCGGACGACATCGACAACGGGCTGTGCCTGTGCTCGCTGCACCACAAGCTCTTCGACAAGGGCGTTCTCGGTATCGGCGACGGCCACCGCATCCTGGTCTCGCAGAGCTTCGTCGGCCGCAGTACCGCCGCCCGCGAGCACATCATCACGCTCGCCGGCCGTCCGGTCATAGGTCCCCAGCCAGGCATCCGCCCCATCGCCGCCGCCCACCGCTCCTGGCACACCAGACAGGTCTTCCACGGCAGCCCACGTCCCGCCACGACCGCCTGATCGCCGATCCGGCGGTCACAGAACGCACTGGTAGGCAGGGCGATACCAAGAGTATGGTCTCTTGTATGGCGACGAAGAAGGTAACGGTGACGATTCCCGAGGATCTCCTGGACGAGATCCGCGCGGAGGCGGCGGAGCGGGGCCTGTCGGCGTACGTCGCCGAGGCGCTGCGCTTCAAGCGCGACCGGGACCGGCTGCGGGAGCTGTCCGACTGGCTGCAGGATGAACACGGCTCCCTCACCGAGGAGGAGCGCACGGCAGCGTTCGAGGAACTGGAGGGGCTCGACGCCGAGCACGAGCGCCGTCGCACCGCCGGAACGCACGGCGCGGGAGAGGCCGCGTGAAGAAGCGGGCCGGTGAGCCGGGCCAGCGACCACTGCGCGTCTTCGTACTCGACTGCGAAGCCTTGTCCCTGGCCGTGCGCGGCGACCGGAAGATGATGGCACGGCTCGACCTCGCGGCCGGAGGTGGAGCCGAGGTGGTGACATCTCCGCTGACGCTGATCGAGGCGTACGACGGCAGAACCACCGAGCAGCGCTGGGACTGGGTGCTCTCGCGGCTCCGAGTCGCCGACATCGGAAAGAACGAGGCCCGCCAGGCCCGCCGCCTGCTGGCGGATGCCAAGCTGCGTGGCCACAAGTACGCGATCGACGCGGTGCTCGCCGTCATCGCGCGCCGGCAGAAGGGGCAGGTCACCGTCTTCACCTCGGACGTGGAAGACCTGGAGAAGCTGGTTCCGGAGTCGATCGTCGTCAAGAAGGTGTGACCCGGCACCCCGGTCTCATTTCTGGTCTCGTCCACCCCCGCCCAGAGCCGTTCATCAACCGTCCGAATCCCGGCTCCGCCCCAGGTCAGGACGGCCCCATCCGTCGCCGAGCCCCCAGACGAACATGTGGAAAGCGTGTTGGGGGCAACCCCTCACGAGTTCGAACCCCGTATCCTCCGCCAGTTCCTCACCGGGCACGTTGTCGAAGGGCCCCACCGCGAACGGTGGGGCCCTTCGACGTGCTCCGTCTCAGTTGCCCTCCGGATGCTCCAGAAGGGCGTCGCCGTCATCGCTGCCGTGGTCGGCTCCGCGTCGACGTGTCTCAGCTCTCGGTGAGTGGTCGCCCGGTCGCGTAGTAGGCGCGCAGTGCGGCCTCGCCGCCGGAGCCCAGGGCGGTCATGATCCGCTGGAAGCGGGCGGAGCGCAGGTCGCCGGCCACGATGACACGGGGATGCTGCCCGGTAGGCGGGCAGTACCCGTCCGCACCGCGGACCAGGTCGCCGGGCGGGGCGGTCGGCGCGTTCCCGATGCCGAGGTAGGCGGCGTCCGCCACGACCGCCCGCCGTTCACCACCGCGGCCCACCACTTCCGCCGACACCGCGGCACCCTCTCCGGGCTTCAGCGTCAGGTGCCCGACGGGCAGGAGTGTGACCCGGGGTTCCTCGCGGATCTCCTCGACCTTGTAGTCGTCGGCCGCCGGGTACGCCACCAGCAGGCGCGCACCAGCCGGTCCAGGTTCAGGGACAGGCCCCGTCCCCGCCCCTTGAGTTCCGCCGTGCCCCCAAGCCTGACACCCGCGGTCGACGGGCACGGGCGGGTCGGGGAAGCCCAGCGCGTCAACGCCGAGTACCGCCGCGCCGCGGACGGGGGGCCGGCGGTTCCGGTTCCGGCTCCGGTCCCGGTTCGGACTGGTCGCGCGGGCGCGGCCCCCGTCAGGACCGGGTGGCGGTCTCGCTGTCGGGGTGGATGGGGAGAATCTGGTCGAGGCCGACGACGCGCAGGATGCGCAGGGTGTTGTCGGGGACGGCGGCGAGGGCGACGTCGGCCCGGGCCGCGTGGGCGTGGTTGCGGGCGGCGATCAGAGCGGTGATGCCGCTGGAGTCGCAGAACTCCAGACCGGCCAGGTCCACCACGAGACGCTGCCCCGGTCGCAGGGCGAGCGTGGGGAGCAGTTCACGCAGTCCGCCGGAGCTGGCGTAGTCGAGGTCGCCGGTGACCTCGAGGACGGGGCCGGTCGCGGTGTTCCGGGTGGTGATCTTCAACGGGCTCATCGTGTGTTCTTCGTTGCCGGATCGGGAGCGGGGTCGGCGAGGTGGGCGGGGACGCCGAGGGCGAGCAGGGCGGTGTCGTCGTCCAGGCCGTCGCCGAAGTCGTCGAGCAGGCCGGTCAGCGCCCGGATGACGTCACGGGCTGGCCTGCCGGCCTGGCCCGCGGCGAAGTCGAGCAGGGCCTGGTCCCCGTAGAGGGTGGTGCGGTCCTCGCCCGTACGGGCTTCTGTGAGGCCGTCGGTGTAGAGCAGGAGCGTGTCGCCGGGAGCGAGGACGGTGGTCGCGGAGACGAAGCGCGGGTCGGACAGGATGCCGACGAGGAGACCGCCGGGGGTGGGCAGGAAGTCGGCTCGGCCGTCGGCCCGCAGGACGAGGGCCGGCGGGTGACCGCCGGCGGCGATGCGGACGGCGACCTGCCCGGTGGCGGGGTCGGGTTCGAGGAGGCCGAAGACGGTGGTGCAGTAGCGCGGGTCGCCGCCGGTGTAGCGCTCGTGCAGCACGGTGTTCAGGGTGGACAGGGCGGCCACGGGGTCGGGGTCGTGCACGGCCGCGGCGCGCAGGGTGTAGCGCGTCAGCGACGTCACAGCGGCGGCCTGGGGGCCCTTGCCGCACACGTCGCCCAGGAAGAACGCCCAGCGTTTGCCGTCCACGGCGAACAGGTCGTAGAAGTCGCCGCCGAGCCTCTCGGGCGAGGCCGTGTGGTAGTGGGCGGCCGCCTCCAGCCCGGGGATGTCGGGGAGCATGGCGGGCAGCAGGCTCTGCTGGAGCGTGGCGAGGGCCTCCTGGAGCCGGACGCGGTCGGTCTCCGCCTGCTCGCGCGCCGCCTCCGCCTGTTCACGCGCCGCCTCCGCCTCCCGCTTGCGCCGCAGGAGTTCCTCCTCGTAGGAGCGGCGGTCGCGGGCGTCGAAGACGGTGGTGCGGATCAGCAGCGGCTCGCCCTCGCCGCCGTACTTCACCGCCGAGGAGACGAGGACCGGTATTCGCACGCCTTCCGCGCCCCTGATCTCCAGGGCGATACCGCCGATCTCGCCCTGCATGCGCAGCAGCGGCGCGAAGTGCGTCTCGTGGTAGAGCCTGCCTCCCACCGTGAGCAGGTCGGTGAACCGCATCCGGCCCACCACCGCGCTCCGCTCCAGGCCGAGCCAGCCCAGCAGCGTGGCGTTGATCTTCGCGATCGTGCCGTCCATCAGTGTGGACAGGTAGCCGCACGGCGCGGTCTCGTAGAGCTCCTCCGCGCTGTCCTCCAGCAGGGCGGCGAACGCGGCGTTCCCGGGGTCGTTCCCCCCCGCCTCGTGCGGGTCGGGCTGCCGACCGGACCGGCACATCACCGCAGGCCGGCCAGGAACGCGGTGATCGCCGCGTTGGTGGCCTCGGGCGCCGACAGGTGCGGGCAGTGCCCGACCGCCTCCAGCGTGACCAGCTCCGATCCGGGGACGGCCCGGTGGACGAAGGCGCCGACCTCCCGGGGGGCGATGGCGTCCTGGGCGCATTCCAGCACCAGCGTGGGCACCCTCACCTTCCCCAGGTCGTCGCGTGAGTCCGACAGGAAGGTGGTCCGGGCGAAGACGCGGGCCATGTCGGGATCGGTGGCGCAGAAGCTGTTCCTCAGCTCCTCGCCGAGTTCGGGCCGGTCCGGCGTTCCCATGATCACCGGCGCCATCGCGGCCGACCAGCCCAGATAGTTCGCCTCCAGGGAGGCCAGCAGCTCGTCGATGTCCTGTGCGCTGAACCCGCCCCGGTAGCCCCCGTCGTCGATGTACCGCGGCGAGGGGGCGACCATCACCAGTGCCCCGATGCGCTCCGGCGCCATGTCGGCGGCCAGCACGCCGATCATCGCGCTGACCGAGTGCCCCACGAACACCGCGTCGCGCAGGTCGAGGGCCTCGCACACCTCCACCGCGTCCCGGGCGTAGCCGTCCAGGGAGGCGTAGCGGTCCTCGCGGAACGCGGACGGGTCGGAGCGGCCCGAGCCGACGTAGTCGAACAGCACCACCCGGTAGTCCCCGGCCAGCGCCGGCACCGTCAGCCGCCACATGTTCTGGTCGCAGCCGAAGCCGTGCGCCAGCACCACGACCGGCCCTCGCGGGTTGCCCGTGACGGTGACGTTGTTTCTGCGCCGGATGTCCATGCCCGCCATTCTCCCAGCCCGCGCCCGCCGTCCCGGCACGGCCCCGGCCCCGGCCCCGGGGACGGGGCCGGGGGCGGCGGACCGGCCGCCCCCGGCGCGCGTCAGCGGGTGGCGAGGAGTTCGAGGGTGTCGATCACCCGGTTGGAGAAGCCCCACTCGTTGTCGTACCAGGCGACGACCTTGATGTGGCGGCCGTCGACGCGGGTGAGGGCCGAGTCGAAGACCGACGAGGCCGGGTTGCCGGTGATGTCGGACGACACCAGCGGATCCTCCGAGTACTCCAGGATGCCGGCGAGCGGCCCCTCCGCGGCGGCGCGGTACGCCTCCAGCACCTCCTCGCGTGTCACGTCGCGGGCGACGGCCGTGTTCAGCTCGACGATCGAGCCCACCGGGACCGGCACACGGATCGAGTCGCCCGACAACCTGCCGTCGAGGTTCGGCAGCACCAGTCCGATCGCCTTGGCGGCGCCCGTCGTGGTCGGCACGATGTTGACGGCGGCGGCGCGGGCGCGGCGGGCGTCGCGGTGCGGGCCGTCCTGCAGGTTCTGCTCCTGGGTGTAGGCGTGCACCGTCGTCATGAAGCCGTGCTCGATCCCGGCGAGCTCGTCGAGTACGGCGGCCAGCGGTGCGAGGGCGTTGGTCGTGCACGAGGCGTTGGAGACGATCGTGTGTGCGGCCGGGTCGTACGCCCCGGTGTTGACCCCGAACGCGAGGGTGACGTCCGCGCCGTCCGACGGCGCCCCGACGAGCACCCTCTTCGCGCCGGCGTCGAGGTGGGCGCGGGCGGCCCCGGCCGAGGTGAAGCGGCCGGTCGCCTCCAGCACGATGTCGACGCCGAGCCCGTCCCAGGGCAGCTTCGCCGGCTCGCGCTCGGCGAGGACCACGATGCGGTGGCCGTCCACGACGAGGGTGTCCCCGTCGGTGCTCACCGGGCGGCCGAGCCGGCCGGCCGTGGTGTCGTAGGCGAGCAGCCGGGCGAGGGTGGCGGGCTCCGTCAGGTCGTTGACGGCGACGATCTCGAGGGTTTCGAGGGCGCTGCCGCGCTCCAGCAGTGCGCGCAGCACGTTGCGGCCGATGCGGCCGAATCCGTTGATGGCGATACGGGTCATGGGTGGCCTCCTCCGGTTCGCCACCAGCCTCGCGCGCGGCGCCGGTCCGTGACAGCGGCGCGATCGCCAGGGTCCGCGAGGATCGCGCCACCCGGCGGGGCGCCCGCGTCACCCGCCCCGGGCGAAGGTGCGCCGGTACTCGCTCGGTGTGGTGCCCAGGACGCGCCGGAAGTGCAGCCGCAGATTGGCGCCGGTGCCCAGGCCGACATCGGCGGCGATCCGCTCGACGCTTCGCTGCGAGCGTTCCAGCAGCTCACGGGCCATGTCGACGCGGGCGCGCATGACCCACCGCATCGGCGTGTAACCGGTGTCCTCGGCGAAGCGCCGCGAGAACGTGCGCGGCGAGACGCCCGCCTGCCGGGCGAGCAGTTCGAGGGTGAGGGGCTCGCCGAGCCGGTGCAGCGCCCACTCACGGGTGGCGGCGAACCGTTCGCCCAGCGGCTCGGGCACGCTGCGCGGCACGTACTGCGCCTGACCGCCGCTGCGGTAGGGTGCGGCGACCAGGCGCCGGGCCGCGTGGTTGGACGCGGCCACCCCGAGGTCGCCGCGCAGGATGTGCAGGCACAGGTCGATGCCCGAGGCGGCCCCGGCAGAGGTCAGTACGCCGCCCGCGTCGACGAACAGGACGTTCTCGTCGACCCGGACGCGGGGGTGCCTCGCCGCGAGCGCCCGCGTGTAGTGCCAGTGCGTCGTGGCGCGCCTCCCGTCGAGCAGGCCCGTGGCGGCGAGCGCGAAGGCTCCCGTCGAGATGGCGGCCATCCGCGTGCCCCGGGCGTGGGCGTCCGAGAGCGCGTCGACGACGGCCGGCGGCGGGGCGTCACGGTCGGGGAACCGGTAGCCGGGGATGAAGACGGTCTCGGCCCACGCGAGCGCCTCGAGGCCGTGGACGACGTGGTAGGACAGGCCGTCGCCGCCGGTCACCGGGCCGGGCGCGGCCCCGCACACCCGCACCTCGTACGGCATGCTCGCCCGGGTCGTGAACACCTGTGCGGGGATGCCGACGTCGAGCGGCTTGGCACCCTCCAGGACCAGCACGGCGACGCGGCGCAGACGGGGGGACGGCACGGGGACAGGGTACGAGGGGCGCGGGCGGGATGTCCGTTTGCGCCCCCGTGCCGCCGCACGATACTGGGAACGAGGGTGGCGGACGCGCCGGTGAGCGTGTGGAGGGCGGCCCCCGGCCGCTTCCCGCTCCCCACCGCCGGGCGCGGGCGGAGCGCCGGAGGCCCGGAGCCCCACCCGCGAGACGAGGTGACTTCCGATGGCACAGACGGATCGGCGGCAGCACTCGGACAACGCCCAGGACCTGGCCGGCGGACTGGTGGTCTTCGCCGCCGTCATACTGGTCATCTCCGGTGTGCTGAACCTGCTGCGCGGCACCATGGGCATCGCCGGGGACGACGTCTTCCTCACCACCCCCGACTACACCTTCCAGTGGGACACCACCGGCTGGGGCTGGGCCCATCTCATCCTGGGGGCCGTGAGCATCGCGGTGGCCGCCGGCCTGTTCCGGGGTGCGCTGTGGGCACGGGTCGCGGGCGTGGTGATGGCCTCGCTCCTGCTGGTGGCGAACTTCCTGTCGCTGCCGTACTACCCGGTCTGGTCGATCGTGCTGATCGCCCTGTGCGCCCTGGTCATCTGGGCGCTGTCGGTGTACCGGCGCGGTCCCGTGTGACGGGCGGCGCGCCCGGCGGTACGGCGGGGGCGGTACGGCGGAGCCCCCGGGCACCGGGGCGCCCGTGTCAGTCGCGTCGGTCGCGTCGGTCGCGCAGCAGTCCGTCCAGGGCGGTCGCCGCGTCCGATGCCGCGGCGGCGAACGGCTCGATGACCAGGTCGACCCCCTCGTCGCGCAGCCGCCGGGCGTCGCGCCGGTTGTGGGCGGTGACGGCCGTGACGCCCCGGTACCCGTGGTGGCGCAGTCCGTGCAGCAGTGCCCGGTTGGTGTCCGCCACCGGGATGGCGCTGACCACGCAGCGGGCCCGGCCCAGTGGCAGGGATTCCAGGAAGTGGATGTCCTCGGCACTGCCGAAGACCGCGGTCACCCCCTCCCGGTCGTTGCGCGCGACCCGGTGCGGGTCGTAGTCCACGGCCAGGACCCGGTGCCCGGTCCGGCTGAGCCGGTCGGCCAGCAGGCCGCCGAAGCGGCCGAGCCCGTAGAGGACGACATCGGCGTCGCGGTGGGCGTCGGCGGGTCCGGTGTGGCGGACGCCGGTCCGTTCGAACCTGCCCAGCCACCGCTCCAGGCGCCCGTAGATCCGGTGGGAGTAGAGGATCAGGTAGGTGGAGCCGCCGATGGTGACCAGGCCGACGACGGTGATCAGGCTGACGGTGGCGCCGGTGATGTGCCCGAGGCTGTACCCGAGCGCGGCGAGGATCAGGGAGAACTCCGAGATCTGGGCGACCGTGAGCCCCGCCAGGAACCCCACCCGGACCGGGTAGCGCATGGCGGCCATGATCACGACGACGATCAGCGGGTTGCCGACGAGCACGAACGCCGAGAAGACCAGCGCCTCGGCGATCTGTGTGCCCGCGTCCGTGAACTCCAGCCGCACGCCCAGCTCCAGGAAGAAGAAGAGCAGCAGGAAGTCGCGCAGGCTGACCAGCCGGGCCCCCAACGCGTCCCGGTAGGGGGTGCCCGCCAGGGAGACCCCGGCCAGGAACGCCCCGACCTCGGAACTGAAGCCGAGCCACTCGCTCAGCGCGGCCACCGACACCGCGTAGGCCACGCCGAAGAGCACCAGCAGCTCCTGGGACCGGGCGACGCGGTGCAGCAGCCCGGGCAGGACGTAGCGCGTCAGCGCGGCGATGCCGGCCAGCAGGCCCAGTCCCTTGGCGAGGACCAGGGCGATGTCCGCGGCCATGCCGCCGCCGCTGTCCCCGGTCCGCTGCCCGAACGCGGTCAGCGCGATCATGACCAGCACCACGACGATGTCCTGCACGATCAGGAACCCCACCGCGATGCGCCCGTGGAGCTGATCCAGCTCGCGCTTGTCGGACAGCAGCTTCACGATGATGATCGTGGACGAGAAGGTGAGCGCGACCGCGACGTAGAGCGCCGTCACCGTGTCCATGCCCAGCGCGAGCGCGATCAGGAAGCCGATCACCGAGGTGAACAGGACCTGGCCGAGCCCGGTGGCCAGCGCGATGGGACCGGTGGTGCGGACCAGGTGCAGGTCGAGCCGGAGCCCCACCAGGAACAGCAGCACCGCGATCCCCAGCCGGGCCAGCAGCTCGACGGTGCCCTCGGCCTCCACCCAGCCGGCGCCGGCGGGACCGGCCAGGATGCCGACGCCGATGAAGGCGACGATCAGCGGCTGCTTCAGCAGCGTCGCCAGCAGGCCCGCGGCGGCGGAGAGCGCGAGGACCGCGGCGACGAGGGGGAAGTCGTAGGGATCCATGGCCCGGCCCGGTCACCGGTTCGTTCGCCGGCTCGTTCGCCGCGGCGAGGCGGTCATCGCCCCGGCCCCGGCGCCGTGTCCGGAAGCGCGGCGAGCCGGGCCGTACGGCACGCGGCGGGACCGCACCGAGTACACCGACATCACCACCCCGGCCGACCGGATCCCATGCCAGACTAGTCCCTTTTGCCCTTTCGGCGCCTCTCGGAGAGACCCCCGGAGCGCCTGCCGGAGCGGGCACCGCGTGGTGCGCGCGTCGGCATGTTTCGCCGGCCCTTCCGGCGGACACGCGTACACCCCAATGGGGGAGAATGAGAAGTATGAGCAGTGTTCAACCGGTATGACGCACGCCGCGAGGGCGCTCTCGCGGGTTCCGCGCACCACGCCGCACCGCGCCGCGCCGTAAGGAGGCAGCGATGAAAGCCGTCGTCTACAAGGAGCCGTTCAGCGTCGATGTCGAGGAGGTCGAGGATCCCCGCATCCAGGACCCCACGGATGTGATCGTCAAGGTCACCACGTCCGCCATCTGCGGCTCCGACCTGCACATGTACGAGGGCCGCACCGGCGCGGAGCCGGGCATCGTGTTCGGCCACGAGAACATGGGGGTCGTGGAGGAGGCCGGCTCCGGGGTCGCCTCGGTGAGGAAGGGTGACCGGGTCGTCATGCCGTTCAACGTGGCGTGCGGCTTCTGCAAGAACTGCCTGGCGGGTCGGACGGGCTTCTGCCTGACCGTCAACCCGGGCTTCGCGGGCGGCGCCTACGGCTACGTCTCGATGGGCCCCTACACCGGCGGCCAGGCGCAGTACCTGCGGGTACCGTTCGCGGACTTCAACTGCCTGCAGCTGCCCAAGGGCACCGAGCACGAGGACGACTTCGCCCTGCTCGCCGACATCTTCCCCACCGGCTACCACGCCGCCGAGCTGGCGCAGGTGTCCCCCGGCGAGACGGTGTGCGTGTTCGGCGCCGGACCGGTCGGCCTGATGGCGGCCTACTCCGCGGTGCTGCGCGGCGCCTCCCGCGTCTTCGTCGTCGACAAGCAGCCGGACCGGCTCCGCCTCGCGGGACGGATCGGCGCGGTCCCGATCGACTACGGCAAGGGCGACGCCGCCGAGCAGATCAAGGAGCAGACGAACGGGGAGGGCACTGACAAGGGCATCGACGCCGTCGGCTACCAGGCCACGGTCGCCGAGGGCGAGGAACAGCCGGCGACAGTGCTCAACACCCTGGTCGAGGCCGTCCGTCCCACCGGGATGCTCGGAGTGGTCGGGCTCTACGTGCCGGCGGACCCCGGCGGCCCCAGCGAGAGCGCCAAGAAGGGCGAACTGCTCTTCAGGATCGGCAAGTTCTTCGAGAAGGGCCTGCGGATGGGGACCGGCCAGGCGAACGTCAAGTCGTACAACCGCCAGCTGCGCGACATGATCATCGCCGGCCGTGCCACTCCCAGCTTCGTGGTCTCCCACCGGGTCCCGCTGGAGGAGGCCCCGGAGGCCTACCAGCACTTCGACAAGCGTGACGAGGGCTGGACGAAGGTGCTCCTCAAGCCCGAGATGGGCGACGGGCACAAGAAGCGGAAGGTGTCGGCGTAGCCGGGCGGTGCGGTGCGGAGGGGGGGGGGGGCGGGGGGGGGGGGGGGCCCGGGGGCGGGGCCCCCCGCTCTCCGCGTGCCGCACCGGGCCGGGCCGGGCCGGGAAACCGCAGGCCGACGACGAGTCCTGACGCGGGGTCTTGACGGCCCCTCCCCCTGCCCATACCGTCGCGCCCGCCCCTTGAAACGAATCAATTGAAACGTATCAAGGTCGTATCGGCAATGTATCGACACGCCCCTCCCGCCCCTCACGGGTCCGGCCGGGGGCGGAAAGGACCGCGCGATGAGACGACCCCTTTGGCGACCCCGGCAACGCACCGCCCCCGGGCCGCGGCGGCGGACATCCGTCCTGCTGGCCGCCGTGCTGCTCGCCACCGGCGCACCGGCCGCCGCACAGGCCGGCACCCCCTCCGGCCACCCTTCCGGCCACCCTTCCGGCGAGGCGCACGGCGAGGGACACGGCGGCGGGCGCGGCAAGGGGCGGGCGATCCGGCTCGAGAAGCTCGACCGGGGCCTCGTCGCCGTCGCCACCGGCGAGGGCGTCTTCCTCAGCTGGCGGCTGCTCGGCACCGAGACCACCGGATCCACCGCCACCGGCATGGCCGGACCGGACTTCCGCGTCTACCGGGACGGCAGGCCCGTAGCGACCGTCACCGACAGCACCAACTACCTCGACCGCGGCGCCCCGCCGGACTCCGAGTACCGCGTCGTCCCCGTCGTCGACGGCCGCGAGGTCCGCGACGGGGGACGCGGCAGGACGGTCACGCCCTGGTCCGAGACGTACGCCGAGCTGCCGCTGCGCAAGCCCCCCGGCGGCGTCACCCCCGCCGGGGAGGAGTACACCTACTCCGCCAACGACATGAGCGTCGGCGACGTGGACGGCGACGGGAGTTACGAGTACATCGTCAAGTGGGACCCGTCCAACTCCAAGGACGTCTCCCAGAAGGGGTACACCGGCAACGTCCTGATCGACACCTACCGCTTCGACGGCACCCTCCTGCACCGCCTCGACCTGGGTGTCAACATCCGCGCGGGCGCCCACTACACCCAGTTCCCCGTCTACGACTTCGACGGCGACGGGCGCGCGGAGATGATGGTCAAGACCGCGCCCGGCACGAAGAGCATCCGCTACGACCGGCGCGGCCGCGTCGTCTCCGAGCGGTACGTCACCATGCCGCGCGAGGACGTCCGTGCCGGCCACTCCCACCGCGACGACCACCGGATGAGCGCCGCGGACTACCGCGAGCACCTCGTGGGGATGTTCCTGGGCTGGCACGAGCACCCCGAGGTGAGCGCCGGGAACTGGCCCGCCACGCTGGAAGCGGCCTTCGGCATCGAGCGGCGCCACGACTACCCGCTCTCCCGCGCCGCCGCCGAGGATCTGGCCGACCACTTCCTCGACGTCTACGCCCCCTCCCGCAGCTCCCGCAACGACCTGCGCGCCTTCGAGGGCTTCGTCCTCACCGGCCCCGAGTACCTGACGGTGTTCGACGGCGCCACCGGCCGCGAGCTCCAGACGGTGCGCTACGAGCCCGGGCGGCACGACGACGGCCTGATGTGGGGCGACTACGCCATGAGCCGCATCGAGCCGGGCAACCGCGTCGACCGCTTCCTGGCGGGCGTGGCCTACCTCGACGGCAGGCGCCCCTCGGCCGTCTTCGCCCGCGGCTACTACACGCGCGCCACGGTGGCGGCCTACCGCTGGAACGGAAAGCGCCTGAAGCGCCAGTGGCTCGCCGACAGCGGCTGGACGCCCATGTCCAACCCCTTCAACGACTCCCCGCACGGCGTGGACGGCACCGACCCCGAGTACGGCTCCCTCACCACCCAGGGCTTCCACTCCCTGAGCGCGGCGGACGTGGACGGCGACGGCCGCCAGGAGATCGTCCACGGCGCGGCCACCCTCGACGACGACGGCTCCCTCCTCTACAGCTCCTTCGCCGAGGGACCGCCGGAGAGCGCCGCGCCGGGGCAGAGCGTGCGGCTCGGCCACGGGGACGCCATGCACGTGGCCGACATCGACCCGGACCGGCCCGGCCTGGAGATCCACACCGTTCACGAGGGCGGGCGCTGGGCCCCCTACGGCCACGCGCTGCGCGACGCCGCCACCGGCGAGGTGCTGTACGGCACCCACACCGGCGTGGACACCGGCCGGGGCATGGTCGGCGACATCGACCCGGACCGGCCGGGCCTGGAGACCTGGGGCTCGCACGGCGTCGGCCTGTGGAGCGCGGACGGCGAGCGGCTCGGCGACGCCACCCCCGGCACCAACATGAGCATCCGCTGGGCCGCCGACATGACCACGCAGATCGTGGACGGCTCGGGCGAGAACGCCCCGGTGATCACCGACCGGCGGCGCGGCACGCTGCTGACCGCCGAGGGCACCCGCACCAACAACGGCACCAAGGGCAACCCCTCGCTGGTGGCCGACGTCCTCGGCGACTGGCGCGAGGAGCTGCTGGTGCGCACCGCCGACAGCTCGGCGATACGGCTCTACACCGGCACCGAGGTGACCGACCGCAAGCTGTACACGCTGATGCACGACCCGCAGTACCGGGTGGAGGTGGCGCGGCAGCAGACGACGTACAACCAGCCCGCGTACCCGTCCTTCCACCTGGGATCGGGCACCGACTGGTCGCGGGTGCCCGTGCCCGGCGGGCGCGTGCCCGGCCGCGGGTAGGGCCCGGCCGCCCGGCCGCCGGGCGCTCAGCCGTGCCACACGGCGGCCACGGCCCGCAGATGGGC
>NZ_JBXUOY010000053.1:0-24544 GCF_057196705.1 Streptomyces sp. ATLC9
GGGGCGGCCCCCCCCCCCCCGGCGCCGCCCGCCCCCGCGGCCCCCCCCCCCGCCCCCCCGGCCGGGATGCCGGTAAGTGATTACTCCGCCATGGTCGCGCTGCTGGTCATGCAGCCTTTGGTCTGGCTGCCCGCACTCGGGAACAGACCGCCCAGGAGGCCGGGGTTGATGTGCTCGGAGCACATCTGGACGCCCGACTCGGGGCTGGCTGAGGCGGCGGTGGCGGCGGGGGCGGCGGCGAACAGGGCGCAGCACAGACCGGCAGCGACCGCGGACGCGCGGACAAGACGACGCATGGGATCGATCTCCTTCGAGACGTTGGGGGACTTCCACCGTGACCCCGGCGCGGCCCCGTCGCGCGGTGGTCTGCTGCATTCGGCCACCCAAGTCACCCATGGGTGTTCGTCGGTCTGTCGCTGCGTCACCCGGTCGTCTCGCAGGGCGCCTCCGCGGAGTCGTCCGGGAGCCCTGGAGCCGGACGGACGGCGGCCGCCTCGTGCGGGTCCCTGGCGGGCCCGCCGGGCGGCGCGTCCTCCTCCCGTGTCCGGCCTCCTCGTCCAAGGCGAGCCGGAGTCGGGGTATCTCGGCTCGTTTGGGGGCCGGCCGGAGAAGGGAGGAGCCGGCGGCCGATCTGTACGGGGGCCGGACACCCGGCCGCCGGCGGCGTCAGCGCGTGGAAATCCGCTGACCGCTGTGACTCCCCTGCGGGTTGTGTCCTTCGCCTACCCGCCGTTCAGGGCGGCACGCATGCGGACGCGCCCGATGCCGTCGTGAGGCCGCGCCGAGCGGCGCGGACTTCGCCGAGCGGTGGGGAGGGCGCCGTCGGCGTGTCGGGGCGCGGCGCTCGTGCGCACGGGTGACGTGGCGCGCGAATGGCCCGCGGGGACCGGGGGATGGGGGAGGGTTGGGACACCGGATCCGTCCCGCGCGGCACGGACCGTTCCGGTGGACCCGACCAGGAGAGGTGCGGAAGCGACGGTGCGCGGCCCTGAACCCCCCGGTGGAGCGCTGGTGGCCGGGAGCCGGAGACGGGGGTACGCCCCTCCCAGGCTCAGGTCCCGGACGCTGGCGTCCCTGCTCGTCGTCGTGACGCTGCTGGTGGTGGTCTCCGACTACCTGATCGACCGGAGTCTCGGTCTGGTCCCCCTGCTGATCTTCCTGCCCGCCTTCGTCGCGGGCCGGGGTACGGCGCGGCAGACCGCCGTCGCTGCGGCGTGGGTCGTTCTGGTCCTGGTGGGGCTGCTGGTCTACGACCCGTTCCAGACGGTCTCCGCCAATCTCTCCACGGTCACCTTCACCGCTGTGCTGGGCGGGCTGAGCATCGCCGGGGCCTGGCAGCGCGGCCGCAGGGACGCGGAGATCACCCGGCTGCGTTCGGCCGCCGCCGCGCTGCAACGCCAGATCCTGCGCCCTCTCCCGCTGCTCACCGACCGGATGCTGGCCGACGGGGTGTACGAGCCGGTGGAGGAGGACAGCAGGGTCGGCGGCGACATCTACGAGGTCATGGCCTCGCCGTACGGCACCCGGGTGCTCATCGCCGACGTCCAGGGCAAGGGGCTGCCCGCCATCGGGACGGCCTTCGCGGTGCTGGGCGCGTTCCGGGAGGCCGCCGGCCGAGAGCCGGAACTCACCGCGGTGGTGGAGGCCCTGGAGAGCGCGGTCGTCCGGCACAACACCTTCGAGGCGCGGACCGGGGAGCCCGAACGCTTCGTCACCGCGCTCGTCCTGAACGCCGACGGCGGCAGCGACGTCCAGGTGGTGGACTGCGGCCACATCCCGCCGTACCTGCTGCGCCGGGAGCGGACCGGGCCGGCGGCCCGGCCGGTCCCGCTGCGGAACTTCGGGGTGCCCCTCGGGCTGGGCTCCCTCGCACCGGGATCCCGTGCCGTCGAGCGGTTCGCCCTCCCGTCCGACGCCATGCTGCTGCTGTGTACGGACGGCGTTACCGAGGCACGCGATTCCTCCGGCGCCTTCTTCCCCCTGGAGGAGCGCCTGGCCGGCTGGGCGGACGCCTCCCCCCGCGAGGTGGCCGCAGGGCTGCTGGAGCAGCTGGCGGTCCACACCGGGGGCGCCGCGGCGGACGATATCGCCCTTCTGGTCCTGCGCCGGAGCACGCCGGAGCGTGAGGCCTCCTCCGGCGGTGGCGGGGCCGGGGCCCCGGCCGCCGGCCGCTGTTAGGCGGTGTTCAGGCCGACCCGGGCCGCGGCCGGGCCGATGGCCTCGGGGCGGGAGCCGAGCCACTCGCACAGCAGGACGGTCGCGTCGTCCTGGAGCCGTCCGCCGTGGTGGTCGAGCACGGCGTGGACCAGGCGGCGCAGCGTCTCGGGTGCGGGCCGCCGTCCCGCGCACTCCCGGCCGGCGGCGGACGGCTGCCACCGCTTCCCGGGGGAGGGTCCGGGAGACACCGGGCACGTTCTCCTGCCGTGTGGGAGGGCGCCGCCGGCCGGGCCCCGGAACGGTCATCATCGTCCTCCACCGGCAGAGGCACCCGGCGGAGGGACGGTCCGCACCGCCGCGTCCGTCACATCGCCCTGATCCGCAGGTACCGCACCAGGGAGGGCGCTCCCGCCGCGGTGGCGGCCAGCAGGACGCCCACGGCGGCGCGCACCACGGCCGCGGGGACGGAGAAGCCGTTCCTCATCGGGGTACCTCCCTCCCCGCGAGCACGTCCCCCACAGGGACTCCACCAGTCCGACGGCCTCGCCGACCGCCTGCCGCACGGGTTCGCTGAGCCCGACGGCGACATCCGGTTCGTCGCCGCGCACGCGCGCCAGCGGTTCGCAGCCGACGACCAGGACGCGCGGCAGTGAGGCGCCGCCGCCGGCCGCGAGCCGCCGGGCCATGGCCAGGGTCCTGACCGGGGCCAAGGCATGGACCTCGGGCGCGGCGTGGGCGTCGTCGAGGGCGGCGTCCGGCTCGATGAGCGACACCGTGCCGGGCGGACGCCCGTGGGGCGCGGCGTCGACCAGTACGGCCGTGCCGTACCCCTCCAGCAGCCGGTAGACCAGGTCCATCCCGCGGATGCCGAAGTCCGCGACGTGGACGCCGTCGGGCAGGGGCCGGTCGCGCAGCGCCTCGGCCACCGCGGGGCCGAACCCGTCGTCGGCGAGGAAGACGTTGCCGATCCCGGCCACCGAGATCCGGGCGCCGGGGGCGGCCGGCTCCCCGGGCGGCCCGGACGGTTCCAGTTCCCCGGGGGAGAAGAAGTGGTGCCCCATCTGCCGCTGGCACCGAAGTCGATGCCCGCCGGGTCGTCGTCGAGGACCACCGCGACGTGCACGCGGCCCTCCGCGTCCTCCTCGACCGCGTCGATCTCGGCGGTGCGCCCGGTGAGGGCGAGGTCGAGGATGTCGGCACCGGGCGAGGGGCGCAGCCGTACCCGGCCGCCCCGTTCCAGCCGTACTCCGCCGACCAGCGCCGTCCTGTCGTCCCTCATGCCCTCTCCTCCACGGGCCGGAACTCGCGGATGGCGCCGTGCAGGGAGAGCAGTTCGTCGGGCCCCAGGCCCGCGCAGCGGTCCAGGATCTCCCGGGCCCTGGGATCGCAGGCCCGTGCCTCGCGCTTCTCGTCCTCGGTCAGGCTCATCACACCGAGGATCAGCAGCCGGTCGATCTCCGTGCCGCCGAACAGGTCGCCGGGGCTCTCGGGGGCCACCTCGGGGAAGTCGTACAGGGTGACGGGGGAGGAGAGCACCGTGCGGGCGAACGATCCGTCACCCGCGCCGTCCGCACCGCTGTCACCGGTGTCGGCGCCCGCTTCGTCGTCCACGAGGACCGGCCAGGTTCCCTGGTTCTCGCACGCCGAGACCGCCTCCCGCAGCCGTCCGGGCGGGTCCAGGAGCGAGACGAAGCGCCCGGTGCGGCTGTGCAGCACGGTGTGGGTGGAGACAAAGGCGTAGGCGCAGGCCGCTTCCCGCGCGCCCCGGTCCACGGGGTCGGGCGCCGGGCACGGGGTGGTGTTCTCCACTCGCACGGTCAGCCGGAACACACCCTCGGCGACGGGCTCGGCGCCGACCTCGACCGTGCCGCTGAGCGCGTTCCACCGGCGGACGAGGGCGCCGGCGATGCGGCCCGATGCGTCCAGCACCGGTTCGCGGTCGGTGCCGGCGGGGACGTCGACGGGAGCGCGTGCCGTCCGGCCGAGGACATCGCCCAGCCGCACGGGCACCGACACCTCGCGCTCGGTCGCCTCCCGCCAGGCGAGGTGGCGCTCGCCGTCCACCGTCAGCTCGTCCACCGCCTCGGGCCCGCCGGGGCCCTCCCTGACCACGCCGCGGTCGACGACGTGCAGGAACCGCACGCGCACCGCCACCTCGGTGCGGTCGGCCGGAACGCCGCCGGTCTCGAGCAGCACCTGGGTGCGCATCCGGTGCGCCTCGCCCAGGGCGTCGGCGCACGATCGCGGGAAGACGCCGCCGAAGGTCCAGCGCTTGGTGTTCTTCAGCGCGGACCTGCGGTACGGCCACAGCAGATACCCCTCGTACAGGCAGGTGCGCACGATCTTCTCGGCCTTCCCCAGGGTCTCGGCCGTGCGCTCCGCCGGTGTCACGTCGTCCATGGTGCTCCGGTGGTCTCGGGTGCTTCGGAAGTGCTGGGGACGCCGGGGGAGCCGGAAGCGGCGGGGGAGCGGGCACACAGACCCTCCGCCCGGTCCAGCAGGGCGCGGACGGCGTCGTCCAGGGGCCCCAGCGTCAGGCGGGCGCGGTGGGCGTCGAGCCGGTCGTGGGTCTCGCGGGACAGCCGCAGCCAGGGGCTGCCGCCGCTGTAGCGGTCGACCAGCGTGTGCCACAGGGCGGCGGACAGCCGGTAGCCGGCGTCCTCGGCCCAGGGGATCCGGGCTGTTCCCAGGCGGCCCTGGCCGCCGTCGAAGAAGACCGTGCCGCTGAAGAGGAAGTCCAGCGGCACCTCCCCGTCGGGGACGGCGCGCAGGTACTTGACGACGGCCAGTTCGGTGTCGCAGGGACATGGCACCGGCAGACCGACCGTGGTGGTCTCGTCGAAGGAGGGGACCACGGTCGTGGTCCGGGTCCAGGCCAGCGGGCGCAGGGTGGTGGCCCAGCGCTCCGGCTCGCCGAACAGCTCGGCCAGGGCCGCCCGCGCCCGCCGGTCGTAGTGGCGGCGGGTGACGTCGATCCTGATCGCGGCCGTCAGACTGACCGAGCGCACCGGTCCGCCGCCGGTGCGGGTGATCTCCACCTCGAACCGGAGTGTGGGCACGGCGGCGTGGCGCTCGGGCTCCGCCCCCGTGACGTCGAAGGAGAGGGCCGGGATGACGTGCCGGGACGGAGCGCCGGCCGGCTCCGGGTGCGGCGCCGTCATGCCGGGGAGAGGTTCGGCATCCCGGGCATCACCGGGTCGCGGCGCCCGGCGCTGGGGAGGCCCGGCATGGCGCAGGCGCTGCAGATGCCGCCGATGTTGGGGCAGCCGCCGACGCCGTCCATCCAGCCGCGCTTGGGCACGTTGCAGTTCACCACCGGGCCCCAGCAGCCGATCCTCGCCTGACACCTGGGGGAGTTGTAATCCAGCGCGAAGTCGCCCTGCCCGTAGTAGGCCGCCCGGTCGCAGCCCTCGTGGACGGTCTTGCCGAACAGCCGGGCACGTTGACGATCGGCCGCCCGCCCGCGAAGCGGAAGTCCCGTCCCAGGTAGTCGGCCAGGCCCCTGCGGCCGGTGGGGTTGCCCGCCATGGCGTGGATGCCGCCGTAGGTGGCGCAGGTGCCGATGGCCACCACCGCGTACGCCTTGTGCGCGAGGCGGTCGATCCACTGGTTGAGGGTGATCGGCTCGCCGGTGCCGGGGTCGTTGCCCATCGATGTCCGGTAGCCGTCCCCGTTGATGTTCTCGTTGGGGACGGAGTCCTCGACCCCCAGGACGAACGGCCCCGGCTCGCCCTCGGCCGCCTGGTGGAAGGCGCGGGTGAAGTCCTCGCCGGTCCCGCAGGCCAGCACCTTGTTGTGCAGGTGGGCCTTGGGGATGCCGGGGACCGCCCCGAGGACGACGTCCTCCAGACTCGGCAGCGTCGCGGCGGTGACCGAGACCGTGTCGCCGTCGCAGCTCATGCCCTCGGAGGTCCACAGGATGTGAACCTCGTCGACGCCGCCGGGGGCCAGCGTGTCGGTGCTCATGGAGCCTTCCTTCCCTGCGGGTGGCGGGAACCGGAGTCCGGGCCCGGGGCGGGCGGCGAGCCGCGTGCACCGGGCCGCCGACCGCTCCACGAAGCATGATGTTCCCAACAAATCCCTACAAATCAAACGTGCCGTGCCAGGGGGCTCCACCACCGGATGCGCCGGTGCGGCCGGAGGGCGCCCGCCGCGGACGGGGAGCTGCCGCGGCGCCTGGGCTGTACGGGGGAACTCGCCCGGCCCCCGGACCGGTGGCCCCCGGGGAGCCGGGGCGGATGGCTAGCGTGGCCCCCCGTGCACGAGCTGTCGATCGCCGCCGCCGTGGTGGAGAGCGCGCGGGACACCGCCCGCCGCCACGGCGCCTCCTCGGTGGAGGCGGTGCGTCTGCGCGTGGGTGAACTGTCCGGTGTGGTCGCCGACGCGCTGCGGTTCTCCTTCGAGGTCGTCACCGAGGGCACGGAACTCGCCGACGCCGAACTCGTCATCGAGGACATCCCCGCCCGCGCCCGCTGCGCGGCCTGCGCGCTGGAATTCGCCGCCGGCGTCCCGCTGCGGCTGTGGTGCCCGGAGTGCGGGAAGGGCGCGACGGAACTGGTGGCCGGGCGGGAGCTGGAGATCGTCGACGTCACGCTCCCCCCGGCCGGCGCGTCCTGCGGCGGCTCGGCCCCACAGGGGGAACGACAGGGAGGAGTCGCGTGATGTGCCGGGTCGTGGACGTACGGCAGGCCGTACTGGCGAAGAACGACGGACTGGCGGCGGGACTGCGCCGCGAACTGGACGGCCGGGGGATCACCGTCGTCAATCTGCTGTCCAGCCCGGGCAGCGGCAAGACCGCCCTGCTGGAGCTCCTCCTGGCCCGCGCCGCCGGGCGCGGCGTACCGGCGGCGGCCCTCACCGCCGACCTGGCCACCGAGAACGACGCACGGCGGCTGGCCAGGTCCGGTGCGCCCGTCAAGCAGGTGCTCACCGGCGGGCTGTGCCATCTGGAGGCCGCCCAGATGCGCGGCCATCTGGAGGGCTGGCCGCCGGCGGGCACCCGGGTGCTGTTCGTGGAGAACGTGGGCAACCTGGTCTGCCCCGCCGCCTACGGCCTGGGCGAGACGCTGCGGGTGGTGCTGATGTCGGTTACCGAGGGCGAGGACAAGCCGGTGAAGTACCCCACCGCCTTCGGTCTGGCGAACCTGGTGGTGCTGAGCAAGACCGACCTCGGCGAGGCCGCCGGATTCGACGGCGACGCCTTCGCCGAGAGCGTCGAGCGGGTCAATCCCGGAGTCCAGGTGCTGCGCACCTCCGCCCGCACCGGTCGGGGCATCGACGCGCTCCTGGAGAGGGTGCTGGCCGTATGCGAGGGCGCCCGCCCCCACCGGCCCCCGCTCGCCGGGCAACACCTGCGCGAACACCGCCATGGGCACGGCCATGAGCACCCCCGCGACCACGAGCACCCGCACCCCGGCGGGCCGGGCGCGCCGCCCGTCGCCGGCCGGCCCGCACGGTAGCGGAGAAGGAGCGCCATGACGGCCACCGTCGAGGACCGGCCGGGAGCGGATGCCCCAGCGGAGCGCGTACGGCGGCGCCTGACCGTGCGCGGCACCGTCCAGGGCGTGGGGTTCCGTCCCTTCGTCCACGCACTGGCCTCGCGGCTGGGGCTGTCGGGCCATGCGCTGAACAACACCGGCGGGGTGGTCGCCGAGGTCGAGGGCGAGTCCGCGGCGGTGGAGGCGTTCTGCCGGGGGCTGCTGGAGCAGGCGCCACCCCTGGCGGTGGTCTCCTCGGTCGCGGCCGAGGACATCCCCCCGCTGGGGACCGGCCCGGACGGCTCGGGGTTCGTCATCCGCCCCTCCGAGCAGGGCGGGGGCCGCACCCTGATCCCGCCCGACACCGCCACCTGCGACGACTGCCTGCGGGAGCTGGCCGACCCGGCCGACCGCCGCCACCGGCACCCGTTCGTCACCTGCACCCACTGCGGCCCGCGGTTCACCATCGCCACCGCACCTCCCTACGACCGCGCGACCACGACCATGGCCGCCTTCCCTCTGTGCCCGGTCTGCGCACGGGAGTACGCCGACCCCGCCGACCGCCGCTTCCACGCCCAGCCGGTCGCCTGCCACGACTGCGGACCCCGGCTGAGGCTCACCCCCGCCCGCGGCACGACCGCTGTCCCGGCCGCGGCCGCGGGCGAGGAGGCGCTGGCCGGGGCCCGCCGGCTGCTGGAGGGAGGCGCGGTCGTGGCGGTCAAGGGCATCGGCGGCTACCACCTGGCCTGCGACGCGACGAACCCCGCCGCCGTCGCCGCACTGCGCGAGCGCAAGGAACGGGGCGCCAAACCCCTCGCGGTGATGTGCCCCGACACACGGAGCGCCGCGCGGCTCGGCCGTGTCGGCCCCCCCGAACACCGTGCGCTGGCCGCGCGGCCGCGCCCCATCGTGCTGCTGCGCCGCCACCCGCCCGGCGAACGGGGGGACGACCCGCTGGCGGACGCCGTCTGCCCGGGCAGCCCGGACGTGGGTGTGCTGCTGCCCTACACCCCGCTGCACCGGCTGCTGTTCGGCCTGCCCGGCGATCCGCCCGGCCCCGAAATGCTGGTGATGACCAGCGGCAACCGCTCGGGCGAACCCATCGTGACCGACGACCGCGAGGCCCTGACCCGGCTGGCGGGACTGGCCGACGCCTGGCTGTGGCACGACAGGCCCATCGCGGCGCCCTGCGACGACTCGGTGGTGCGGGTACGCGCGGACGGGAGTGAGGTCGTCCTGCGCCGCTCGCGCGGTTACGTCCCCGCCCCCGTGGAGCTCCCCGTGCCGCTGGAGCCCTCCCTGGCCGCCGGCGCGGATCTGAAGAACGCGATCTGCGTCGCCGAGGGGCACTCCGCCTGGTTCTCCCCCCACATCGGTGACCTGGACGACCTGGCCGCCCTGCGGGCGCTGGACGGAGCCGAGGAGCGCCTGCGCGCGCTGACCGGTGTGGCGCCCCGGGTGCTGGCCGCCGACCGCCACCCCGGCTACCGCTCCACACGGTGGGCCCGCGACCGCGCCGGAGGCAGGCCCCTGCACCGGGTGCAGCACCACCACGCGCACATCGCCTCGGCCATGGCCGGGAACGGACTGGACGGCCGGACCCCGGTCCTCGGCGTCGCCTTCGACGGCACCGGCTACGGCGACGACGGGGCCGTGTGGGGCGGCGAGGTGCTGCTCGCCGGCTACGGCGGCTACCGGCGGCTGGCGCACCTGGCGTACGTGCCCCTGCCCGGCGGCGACGCCGGGGTGGGCAGCCCCTGCCGCATGGCGCTGTCCCATCTGCGCTCCGCGGGGATCCCCTGGGACCCGGACCTGCCGTGCGCCGCCGCCTGCCCACCGGAGGAACGGCGCGTGCTGGAGCGGCAGCTGGAGCGCTCGCTGGCCTGTGTGCCCACCTCCAGCATGGGGCGGCTGTTCGACGCGGTGTCCTCGCTGGCCGGGGTGTGCCACCGGGCGGGCTACGAGGGCCAGGCAGCCGTCGAACTGGAGGCGGTCGCCGCGACGGCATGGCGGGGGAGCGGGCCCGGGTACGCCTTCGCCCTGCGCCGGCCGGCCCCGGGCGGCACGGGTGGGATGGTGCTCGACCCCGCGCCCGTACTGCGCGAGGCCGCCCGCGACCTGCGCTCCGGAACCCCGGCCCCGGTCGTCGCCGCGCGGTTCCACCGGGCCGTGGCCGGGGCGGTGGAGGAGGTCTGCCGCCGGGCGCGCCGGGACACCGGGGCGGCCACCGTCGCCCTGTCCGGCGGAGTGTTCGCCAACGCCCTGCTGGACGAGGAGTGCCAGCGGCGGCTGCGCGCCGCCGGATTCACGGTGCTGCGCCACCACGGCGTACCGCCCGGCGACGGAGGCCTGGCTCTCGGCCAGCTGCTCGTGGCGGCGCGTGCCGGAGTTTCCTGACGCGCTCCGGCAAACCTCACGACCCATCAGTGAACCCACCGGCGACGGACGGAGAACACACATGTGCCTGGCGGTGCCCGGCAGGGTGACCGGGATCGAGGAACGGGACGGCACGCGCATGGCGCGCGTCGACTTCGGCGGGGTGGTCAAGGACGTGTGTCTGGCCTACCTGCCCGACGTGGAGGCCGGCGAGTACGTCATCGTCCACGTCGGCTTCGCGCTGCAGCGGCTGGACGAGGAGTCGGCCAGGGCATCGCTGGAGCTGTTCGAACAACTGGGCCTGCTGGAGGAGGAGTTCGGCGACGCATGGGAACGGGCGACGGCCGATGCCGGGCAGGACCGGCCGACCGCGGCGAAGGAGGTCACCAGGTGAGGTACATCGAGGAGTTCAACGACCCGGAGCTGGCGAAGCGGCTGCTGGAGGACATCCACGCCACCGCCACCCGCCCCTGGAGCATGATGGAGGTCTGCGGCGGCCAGACCCACTCGATCATCCGGCACGGCATCGACCAGCTGCTGCCCGGACACATCGAACTCATCCACGGCCCCGGCTGCCCGGTCTGCGTCACCCCCCTGGAGATGATCGACAAGGCGCTGGAGATCGCCTCCCGCCCCGAGGTGGTCTTCTGCTCCTTCGGCGACATGCTCCGCGTCCCCGGCACCGGCCGCGACCTGTTCCGGATCAGGAGCGCCGGCGGGGACGTACGGGTGGTCTACTCGCCGCTGGACGCCCTGGAGATCGCGCAGCGCCGCCCCGAGCGCGAGGTGGTCTTCTTCGGCGTCGGCTTCGAGACCACCGCGCCGGCCAACGCGATGACCGTTCACGAGGCGCGGCGGCGCGGCATCCGCAACTACAGCATGCTGATCTCGCATGTGCGCGTGCCGCCCGCCATCGAGGCGATCATGCGGGCACCGCACTGCCGGGTCCAGGCGTTCCTGGCGGCCGGCCACGTGTGCAGTGTGATGGGAACGGCCGAGTACCCGTCACTGGCCGACCGTTTCGGCGTACCCATCGTGGTCACCGGCTTCGAACCGCTGGACATCCTCGAGGGCGTGCGCCGTACCGTCCACCAGCTCGAGCGCGGCGAGCACCGGGTGGAGAACGCCTACCCCCGGGCGGTGCGGGAGGAGGGAAACCCCGCCGCGCGGCGCATGCTGGAGGAGGTCTTCGAGGTCACCGACCGCGCCTGGCGGGGCATCGGGGTGATCCCGGCCAGCGGCTGGCGGCTGGCGGATGCCTTCCGCGAGTACGACGCCGAGCACCGCTTCGAGGTCGGCGGTATCACGACGCGCGAGTCCGGGGTGTGCCGCAGCGGCGAGGTGCTCCAGGGACTGATCAAGCCGAACGAGTGCGAGGCCTTCGGTACCGCCTGCACTCCCCGCAACCCGCTGGGCGCCACCATGGTCTCCAGCGAGGGCGCCTGCGCCGCCTACCACCTCTACCGGCGCCTGGGCGGCCCGGCCCGCGGAGCCGGCCCGGCGAGGGAGGAGACCTCCGTTGGCTGACACCACCGGCCCGACCTTTGAACCCGTGGACCCCGCCGAGTGGACCTGCCCGGCCCCGCTGCGCGACCACCCGGTGGTCGTCATGGGGCACGGCGGCGGCGGGGCCCTCTCCGCGGAACTGGTGGAACACCTCTTCGTCCCCGCCTACGGCAACGAGACGCTGGCCGGGCTCGCCGACTCGGCCGCGCTGTCGCTGGGCGGCACGCGCCTGGCGTTCTCCACCGACTCCTACGTGGTGCGCCCGCTGTTCTTCCCCGGCGGCTGCATCGGCGACCTGGCCGTCAACGGCACCGTCAACGACCTGGCCATGAGCGGAGCGCGGGCGGCGTACCTGTCGTGCGCGTTCATCATCGAGGAGGGCACCGAACTGGCGGTGGTCCGGCGGGTCGCCCAGGCGGTCGGCACGGCCGCCGCGGCGGCCGGCGTCACCGTGGCCACCGGCGACACCAAGGTGGTCGACACCGGGCACGGCGACGGGATCTTCGTCAACACCGCCGGCATCGGGCTGATCCCCGAGGGCGTCGACATCCGCCCGCAGCGCGCCGAACCCGGCGACGTGGTGATCGTCAGCGGGGCGATCGGGATGCACGGAGTGGCCGTCATGAGCGTCCGCGAGGGGCTGGAGTTCGGGGTGGAGGTGTGCAGCGACACCGCCCCCCTGGGCGGCCTGGTGCAGGCGATGCTCGCGGCCGCCCCGGACCTCCACGCGCTGCGCGACCCCACCCGCGGCGGGCTGGGCACGGCGCTGAACGAGATCGCGGCGGCATCCGGCACCGGCGTCGTGCTGCACGAGCGGGCCCTGCCCGTCCCGGAGGCCGTGTCGGCCGCCTGCGGCTTCCTCGGCCTGGATCCGCTGTACATGGCCAACGAGGGACGTCTGGTCGCCTTCGTGCCGCGCGGGCGTGCCGATGCCGTACTCGCCGCGATGCGGGCGCACCCCCAGGGCGCCGGGGCCGCGGTCGTCGGGGAGTGCGTGGAGGACCACCCGGGCATGGTCGTGGCCCGCACCGGGTTCGGCGGCACTCGCGTGGTGGACCTGCCGCTGGGCGAGCAACTGCCCCGTATCTGCTGACACGGCGGGACGCCGGCGCGTCGCGGCGCCCCGCCCGAATCAGTGGCCCGCCCCGGCGCCCGCCACGGGCGCCGGCCCGGTGAGCGTACCGGTCCCGTCCTCCTCCCCGCGCTTCCCTCCACCGGCGGCGCCGCCGGCGCGGAGCGTACGGCGCAGGAGGGGACCGGTCATGGCGGTGGTCACCAGCGCCATGAACACGAACACGGCGAAGAGGTCGGGACCGAGTACGCCCAGCTCCACACCCAGGTTGAGCACGACGAGCTCGGTCAGACCGCGGCAGTTCATCATGATGCCCAGAGCCAGGGCCTCGTTCCGGGTGTGGCCGCCGACCACGGCCGCTGCGGACGCCGCGCTGAACACCTTGCCCGCGACCGCGACGGCGATGACCAGCAGGCAGGTCGGCCACATGTCCGGGCCGAGCGACCCCAGATGCGTGCCCAGACCGATGACGACGAAGAACAGCGGAAGCATGAACCACATGGTGAGGCCGTAGATCCTGCCGGTCAGCTCGTTGACGAGCGGTGAGTTCCGCGGCATGACCGCACCGGCGAGGAAGGCGCCGAAGATCGCGTGCAGGCCCATGCGGTCGGTCGCCAGCGAGGACACCAGGATCAGGCAGACCAGGGCGGCGCACAGGCCGACGCGGGAGACGCGGCCCTCATCGGCCAGCCGCACCGCCCGGGCCACCAGCGGCCGCACCAACAGGAACATGACCATGGCGAAGACCGTGACGAGCGCGATCGCGAGCATCGCGGAGAACGGGGAGGTTCCGCGTATGAGCGCGATCACCACGGCCAGCAGACCCCAGGCGGTGACATCGCCCACTCCCGCGGCCGTCATCCCCGTCGCGCCCAGAGGGGTCTTCAGCAGCCGCTGCTCGGACAGGATCCGGGCCAGCACCGGGAACGCGGTGATCGAGAAGGAGAGCGCGACGAACAGCAGGTACGGCACGGCGCCGGAGCGCACGGGCGGATGGTGCGCGTGGAGCCACCACGCCGCGCCGAGCCCCATCAGGAACGGCAGCGCGATGGAGGCGTGACCGATGATCAGCCCCTTCGGACCGCTGCGCCTCAGCGTGCCCGCCGGCAGCTCGGCACCCACCAGGAACATGAAGAACACGACACCGAACTGGGCCAGCGTCTCCAGGTGCGGGACGATCTCCTCGGGGAAGAGCCACCGCTGTGCTCCCGGTGCGATCGCACCGAACGCCGATGGCCCCAGGAGGACTCCGGCCAGCAGCTCCCCCACGACCTTGGGCTGGCCGCACCGGCGCGCCAGCGCGCCGCCGGCCGCGGCCAGCGCCACCACGGCCGAGGTGGCCAGCAGCAGCCGGTACATGGTGTCGCCGCCGTGTCCGCCGACCGGGCCGGTGGCGCCCGCCCCCACACCGTCGGTGAACCACACGAGGGCGCACACCACCGCCAGGGCGGGGACGAGGACCAGCAGCGAGTAGATGCTCAGATAGCGCCTCATCCTCGAGCGCCCTTTGAGTGCGGTGGGACACAGTGGCCCCGGAGCCCGCCGCGGGCGGCGGTGCGCGACCGCCCGCGGACCACGGGGGAGCCGAGAAGGCCGGGAACGGCGAGGGACATGGGGAAGGGGTGGGGAGCGTGGGCAGACTCGCGGTGGTCTCCGGCGCGGCGACCGGCATCGGACGCGCGGTGACCGAGGCGCTGAAGGAAGAGGGGGCCGACGTGGTGATGCTCGGGCGGCGTGCGGAACTCCTGGCCGCCGTCGCGGACGAACTCAACGCCGGCCCCGGGGACGGCAGGGCGCTGCCGGTGACCGCGGACCTGAGCGCGCCCGGTCAGGTGGAGCGGGTGGCGGACGAGATCGCCGCCCTGGGACGGCCGGTGGACGTGCTCGTCAACAACGCGGGCGGCAACCGGGCGCCCTACCCGCCCAAGACCCTGGAGGAAGTGCGCGAGGGCTGGCTCGCCAACGTCACCGGCAACGTCCTGCCCGCCGTGCTCCTCACACACGCCCTGCTGCCCTCCCTGCGCAGGCCGGGCGGCCGCGTCGTCACCGTCGGATCGGTCGCGGCCTTCCGCGGCCCGGCCTCCTACGGCGGCTCCAAGGCCGCCCTGCACCCGTGGTCGGTGGAACTGGCCGCCCGGCTGGCCCCCGAGGGCGTCACCGTGAACATGGTGGCCCCGGGCTACATCCAGGACACCGAGTTCTACGGTGAGCGGATGTCGCCCGGGTTCCACGAGGGCCGCTCCCGGCAGGCCCCGGTGGGGCGGGGCGGCACACCGCGCGAGGTGGCGGCCACGGTGGCCCACCTGGCCGGGCCGGACGCCGGCTTCATCACCGGCCAGATCGTCCAGATCAACGGAGGCGCCGTACCGGGACGCGGCTGAACGGGACGGGGCACCGCCGAAGGAGTACGGGCAGTGCCTCACAGCGGTTCCGTCAGGGCCAGCGTCTTGCGCGCCTCGTCCACCGTGCGCGTGGTCAGCACCGAGGAGGCGCCCATGTAGGTGGCCGGGTCGAAGATCGCGTCGAGTTCCTCGGCGGTGAGTCTTCCGGCGACCTGGTCGTGGCCGTCGAGCAGAGTGCGCACGGGCAGGCCCTGCTGCTGCGCCTGCTGGGTGATCTCGTAGACGAGTTCGTGGGCGCGCTGCTTCCCGATCTGCCGGCCCAGGGACAGCATCAGGCGTTCGGACATGACCTTGTCGGCGGCGGCGGCGGTGTTGCTCAGCAGCCGGTCGGTGTGGACGATCAGCCCGGTGACGCTCTCCAGCGTCATGGCGCAGGCGGCCAGGCAGTAGTGCGAGATGTCGGGTATACAGGCCCACTCCACGCGCAGGGCGCGCGCGTCCCGCTCGTGGTCGCCGATCATCCCGGCGAGCGCGGCGGACACCTGGGCGCTCGCCAGCCGTGCCATCACCACCACCTGCTCGCAGCGCTCGGGGTTGCGCTTGTGGGGCATGGTGCTGCTGCCGACCTTGCCCGGCCGCCAGGCCTCCTGCACCTCGGCGAACTCCGGACGCGACAGGGTGCGGATCTCGTCGGCGATCCGGGCGAGGGTGCCGGTGACCAGCGCCAGGGCGCCGACGAACTCGGCGGGCCTGTCGCGGGCCACGTGCCAGCCGGTGGTCGGCACGCCCAGGCCCAGCCGCTGGGCGAAGCGCTCCAGCAGGGCCGGGCCCTGGTCGCCGAACCCGGCCATCGTCCCGGCGCCGCCGAACAGCTGGGCCACCAGCACCCGCTCACGCACCTGCTCCAGCCGTTCCAGGTGGCGCAGGAGCTCGTCGGTCCAGCCGGCCGCCTTCAGCCCGAAGCTCATGGGGAGGGCCGGCTGGGCGTGGGTGCGGCCCAGGGCCACGGTGTCGGCGTGCCGCTCCGCCAGGTCGGCCAGGACGCGGGTGATCTCGGCCAGCTGCGGCTGCAGGATGTCCAGGACGTCGCGGATCTCCAGGACCTGCCCGGTGTCCTGGATGTCCTGGGTGGTGGCCCCGTAGTGGATGTACTGCCCCGCCTCCGGACCGCAGGCGGCCTCGAAGACCCGCAGCAGGCCCACCAGGGAGTGACCGGAGCGCTCGATCTCCTGCTGGACCAGGTCAAGGTCGATCAGGTCGATGCGGGCCGTGGCGGCGATGCGGTCGGCCGTCTCCTGCGGTATGAGGCCCAGCTCGGCCTGCGCCTGGGCCAGGGCCGCCTCGATGTCCAGCCAGCGCTGGTGCCGGCAGACGTCGCAGAACACGCGGCGGCTGTCGGGGGAGGAGTAGCGGTTGCCGTAGAACCGGGAGTCGGTGATGTGGCCGCGTTCGTGCCGGCAGTCGCCGTCGCGGGGTGCGGTGTGGGAGTGGTCGCTCATGGCTGTCCCTTCGGTCCGGGAGGAGGTCAGACGCCCGAGTGCGTGAGGTAGGGGCTGTGGCCGTAGGGCGGCGAGCCGGGGTCGGCCCCGGTGCGGTCCGCGAGGCGCAGGGCGGCCTGCCGCGGCGGTTCGCCGTGGCGGCGGGCGGTGGAGAACAGGTCGTCCACGAGTCGGCGCGCCAGGTGGGCCACGGAGGTGAGCACCTCGGGCGCGGTGGGCGCGGCGGGCGGGCCGAAGAGGGCCTCCATGGAGGCGGAGCCGCCGATGCCGCCGATGAAGTCGGGGACGACCAGGACGCCGCGGTCGTGCAGCGTCCCCTCCGCCGACTCGCTCAGGCCGCAGTTGGCCCCCACCGCCACCGCGGGGCAGACCGGTGCGGCCGCGTGCCCGGCGCTGACCGCGTCGGCCCCCGCCGCCAGGGTCAGGACGTCCGCGGGCATCTCGAACAGCGCGCCGCCCGGCAGCCGGGTGCCCGCGACGTCCATCCGGGGCACGGGGGTCCCCGGCGGGCTGTGGAGCATACGGGTCAGGTCCAGCCCGGCGGGGTCCACGACGCAGCCGTGCTCGTCGGCGACCGCCACCACCCGTATGCCCTCGTCGAGGAAGCCGTGCGCGGCGGCGCGGCCCAGGGTGCCGAACCCCTGGAGCGCGACGGAGATCCTCCCGGTGACGCCGGCGGCGCGGGCCGCGCCGATCGCGGCGTGGGTCAGGGCGTGCCCCGCCCGCCGCCGGCTCAGCTTCAGCATGCCGACCCGGTCGTCCAGCCGGGCCATCCGGGTGGAGAACTCCTCGTCGGTCAGGCCCTGGGCCCTCCTGATCGCGTACTTGACCGAGGGGATGTTGTTACCGGCCGCCAGCCGCTGGAGCTGGTTCCAGTCGGTGCCCATGTCCGACCCCATGCTGAACCGGTGGTGCAGCTCGTCGCGGAGGAACGTAAGGAAGCCCTCCAGCACGCGCTCGGCGTCCCCGGCACGGGGGTCGTGGTCGAGACCGCACTTGGCGCCGTCGACATTGAGCCCCAGCACTCGCTGCTTCAGCGTCATCCGCCCGGCCAGCTCGCTCAGTTCTCCCGCGGTCAGACCGGGCCGCATGCGGCATCCCCCGGCCGCGAGGGGGCTCGCGGAGCCGTCGTACACCAGCCAGCCGCGTGCGCCGCCGACCGGGTCTTCGTAGGTGAGGATCTCTGTCATCGCCGTTTCCTTCCCGCCTTCGGGCTTGCTCCAAGGGCGCGGACCGCGCCGGCGCCGCTCACGCCAGCAGGGACAGCAGGTCGTGCGCGGTCACCACACCGCAGGGCAGGCCGCCGTCCACCACGACGGCGACATCGGCCCGGCCCAGGACCGCGGCCGCCTCGGCCGCCGGCTGCCCCGTGCCGACGTGCGGGGGAGGGGCGGACATGTGTGCCGCGACCTCGTCGCCGGGGCCGACCGGAGTGTGGGCCAGCCGCTCGGCGAGACCGCTCCCGGTGAGGACACCGAGGATCTCCGGCAGCCGTACCGGCGGCTGCGCGGCGGAGACCAGCAGATGGTCCAGTCCTCTGTCGCGCATCAGCTTCACCGCGTTGGCCACGGTCTCCCGCGGGTCGACGAACACCGGCTCCCGGCCCGGCTCGCGCCGCCGCAGCAGGTCCTTGACCAGGGGGGCCGTTCCCGGCCGTTCGGCGAAGCCCAGTCGCTCCGCCCAGTCGTCGTTGAAGATCTTCGACAGATAGCCCCGCCCCGAGTCCGGGACGAGCACCACGATGACGTCCCGGGGACCGCAGTCGCGGGCCACCTCCAGGGCGGCGGCCACGGCCATGCCGCCCGAGCCGCCGGTGAGGATGCCCTCCTCGCGCGCCAGCCTCCGGGTCAGCCCGACGGAGTCCCGGTCGGACACCTCCACGATCCGGTCCGGCACGTCCGGGTCGTACGAGGCTGGCAGGGAGGGCTGCCCGACGCCCTCGACCACGTAGGGCCTCCCGGCGCCGCCGGAGTAGACCGACCCGTGCGGGTCGGCGCCGATGATCCGCACCCTCCGGCCGGACACCTCCTTGAGGAAGCGTCCGGTGCCCGAGATGGTGCCGCCGGTGCCGACGCCCGCGACGAAGTGGGTGATCCGCCCCTCGGTCTGCGCCCAGATCTCCGGTCCGGTGGTGTGGTAGTGGGACTCGGCGTTGGCGGCGTTGGCGTACTGGTTGGGGGAGAAGGCGCCGGGTATCTCGGCGGCCAGCCGCGCCGCCGTGCTCCGGTAGGAGTCGGGGTGGTCCACCGGCACCGCGGCCGGGCACACCCGCACCTCGGCACCGTACGCGCGCAGTACCGCGATCTTGTCGGACGACACCTTGTCCGGACAGGTGAACAGGCAGCGGTAACCGCGCTGCTGGGCGACGAGGGCGAGACCGACGCCGGTGTTGCCCGAGGTGGGCTCCACGACGGTGCCGCCCGGCTCCAGCAGGCCGTCGCGCTCGGCGGCGAGGATCATCCGCAGGGCGATGCGGTCCTTGGCCGACCCGCCGGGGTTGAAGGATTCCAGCTTGGCCACGATGGCCGGGGCCAGACCCTCGCCCAGCCGCCGCAGCCTCACCAGAGGCGTGTCGCCGATCAGTTCGACGATCGAGTCATGGCATCGCATGGGTCTCTCCTCCGTTCGCGGTGCCCCGGGCCGTGCCCCTCCGGCCCGGCCCGTGCGCGGCGCCGTCGCCGGCCGGCCGCCGGTACGGGTTGGAGTGCCGCAGGCTGGTGCGCACCTCCAGTACGGCCGGCCCGCCGTGCTCCAGCGCCTTGGCCAGGCAGGGACGCACCTCCGACGGCGTGTGGGCGGTCAGGCCCAGCGCGCCGAACGTCTCGGCCAGCCGGCCGAAGTCGGGGTTGTCCAGGTCGGTGGCGATCGTCCGGCCGGGGAAGTCCTTGTCCTGGTGCCGCCGGATGGTGCCGTAGCTGCCGTTGTTGGCGATGATGTAGACGACCGGCAGTCCGCGGGCGCACGCGGTCATCAGCTCGCCCCCGTTCATCAGGAACCCGCCGTCGCCGACGACGACCACCGTCGGCACGCCGGTGGCGCCGCGCAGCGCGGCGCTCACGCCCGCCCCGACGGCGAACCCCATGGAGCTGGAGCTGATGCCCAGCAGCCTGCCCCGCTCGCCGAAGCGGAAGTGGCGGTAGACCCAGCTGGTGAACGTGCCGGAATCCACGACCACCGTCGCGTCACCGCCGGTGAGTTCGTCCAGCGCGGCGGCCACGGCGCCGAACACCACGCCGTCGTCGGCCTCCACCGGGTGCCATCGCGCCTTCTCCACCTCGATGGCGTGCAGCTCGGCCATCCAGCGGGCCCGCTCCCCGCCGGGGTCGGACGGCGGCCAGCCGGTCAGCTGCCGGAGGAAGGTCACCGGGTCGGCGGCCACCGCCACCTGCGGCCGGTGGAACGCGCCGATCCGCTCGGCGTCGGGATAGATGTGCACGAGCGGTCGGCGCGGCTCGGGGGCGGCCGGGAACCGGCGCCGCCTGGTGGTGGTGCCGTCGAGGCGGGTCCCGACGGCCAGCACCAGGTCGGCCCGCTCCAGCGCGGCGAGCTGGCCGTCCTGCGTGGCGTTGTGCAGGTGCCCGGCATAGGCCGGATGCCGGTTGGGCAGCAGATGCTGGTTCTTGTTGCTGGTCACCACCGGGATCCGGTGCCGCTCGGCGATGTCGCGCACCAGCCGTCTGCCCTCCGTGCCCTCCAGCCGGGCCCCGGCGATCAGCAGCGGACGGCGGGCGTTCGCCAGCAGCTCCCGGATACGGCGCGAACTCTCCCAGTCCGGGACGGCCGGGCCTGCCACGGTGCGCCGGGAGGGCACGCCGACCGGGTCGGGCAGCGCCCACACGTCCTCGGGCACGCACAGCACCACCGGTCCCGGGGTGCCGGCCTCGGCCAGGTGTACGGCCCGGCCGAGGAACTCCGCGGCGGTGCCCGGCTCGCGCAGTGCCCACACGGCCTTGGCCATGCCGGAGAAGTGCCGCGACAGGTCGATGCCCTGGAACGGCTCCCGGTCCTCCTCCCGCACCGGTACCCCGCCCACCAGGAGCACCAGCGGCGAGGCGTCCTCCGCCGCGGCGTGCACGGCGATGGCGGCGTTGGCCGCGCCCGGGCCCCGGCTCACCAGGCAGACCCCCGCCCGTCCGGTGAGCTTGGCGTCGGCGAGTGCCATGAACGCGGCCGATCCCTCGTGCCGGCAGGTCACCACATCGACCTCCGGGATGTCGTACAGGGCGTCCAGGACGGGCAGGTAACTCTCACCCGCCACACAGAACACCCGGTCGACGCCGTGCCCGCGCAGACTGGCGGCCACGGTGTGCGCGACGGTGGGCGGTTCCGCCGCCCGTTCGGCGTTCACTGCTGCCGGCACCTTCGACCTCCTCGACGCCGGGGAAGGGGAGACCTCATCACGCGGAGAGGCCGTCCGGGGGCAGATACGCGGCGGTGGCGGTCTGCGGGGGGTGGATGATGGCCGACTCGTCGAAGCTCTGCTCGTACTCCTGGTACTGCAGGAGGGCCAGCTCCGGCGCGTCGTGGTGCCAGTGCGCGGGGCCGCGGCCGAAGCGCACGGGGCCGCGCCAGGTGGGGAACTCCATCGCCTCCAGCGCGTCCAGCAGGTCCTCGCGGCTGTCGGAGCGGGCCGCGTCCAGAGCGGCGGCGATGATGGTGACGTCGGTGAAGTGGGTCAGCGCCGTGTCGGGCGGGAAGGAGCCGTAGCGCTCGGTGTAGCGGTCGATGAACCAGCGGCCGATATCGGTCAGCCCCTCCCAGGAGGGCCGGTAGCGCATGGCCGGCCACATCGTGCCGACGCCGGCCTTGCCCGACAGCCGCCAGAAGTCCTCCGAGCGCAGCGGGAACCCGAAGGTGACCATCATCGGGACGTTCGGCCGCAGGCCGACCTCGGTGGCCTGCTCGATGATCATGTAGTTGGTCTTGATCACGGCCCCGTTGACGAACAGGTCGGGCTCGAAGTCCCGGATGGCCCGGAGCTGTTCGCGGAAGTCGACCGTGTCGTCCTGCGGGAAGTCGAACCGCAGGAACTCCATGCCGTGCCGCTGGGTGCCGTACTCGACGAGGGTGTCGGCCATCTGCTGGCCGAAGACGGTGTCCGCGGCGATCAGCCCGATGCGCCGCATGCCGGCGGAGGCCGCGAAGTCCAGCATCACCGGCACCCGGTCGGCGATGGAGAAGTACGAGCGGAAGACGTTGCGCCGCCTCTGGGCGGTGATCAGACTGTGCCCGTTCTCGACGAAGACCGGCAGGCCGTAGCGGCTCGCCACGTCGACCACCCACGGTGTGGTGCGCAGGTGCCACTGCCCCATGGCGGCCACCACGCCGTCCACCAGGGCGAGTTTGGCCATCTGGGCTGCCGACGACTTCGCCATGCCCTCCTCGGCAGCCGTGGCCTGGTCGTCGTAGAGGACGAACTCCACCTGCCGGCCGCCGCGTGTGCCGCCGTGTTCCCGCACGTACTCGGCCCCCAGCCGCGCGCCGCGGACGACCAGCTCGCCCGCGGTGGGGTCGCCGGGCTCGTTCAGGGGGGTGATGATGCCGATGCGCACCGGGTTGTCGCCGGCGTGCCGGTTCACATCCTCGACGTCGGCCCGGGCTCGGCCCTCGTGGGTGGTCGGGACGGATGTCATGTCGTCTCCTCGTGTGGGTGTGCGTTCAGAGGCCGAACTCGGCGAGGTAGGGCGAGAACCGCTCCTTCAGCAGCTGTTCGCTCAGCCCGAAGTCCTCCGGCGTGTAGGCGTGGCGACCGGTCGTCGCGTCGTTCTCCGCGGTCATGAAGGCCGTCATGCGGCGTCCGGCCTCGGCCGTCATCGGCACGCCGATGTAGGCGCACACGCGCTCGGCGGTGCCGAGCGGGTCGGCGACGAGGTCGGTGAAGTCCAGGTCGAGCGGAGGCGTGGCGGTGGGGCCGACGCCGCGGCGCAGCCCGTTGAGGGCCCGGGCCGCGTGCTCCAGCCAGTACCGGCCGATCTCCTCGCGGTCCACGTCGTCGGAGCGGGCCGCGCGTACGGTCGCGGTCAGACTGCACACGCTGGGCACCGCCACCACGGGGGAGCGGTGCAGGCGTACCACCCTGGCGTCCGGATACACCCGGGCGAGGTCGTCGAGGTGCCACAGATGCGAGGGGCACTTGAGCAGCACCGGGGTGCCGGGCCGCTGCCACAGCACACAGCGCAGCTGCTCGCGGTGGAACTCGTACGCCGGGACCATCGACTGTCCGTCCAGCCAACGCGCGTAGCCGGGCACGCGGTAGCGCAGAGCGTAGATGGAGTGGCGGAAGGAGTTGGCCGTCAGCCGGTGGCACTCCTCCGGCAGCCGCGCGGTGAGCAGGTGGATCGACCTGAAGCCGGGGGCCGCCCGGTAGTACTCCTCGATGTACGCCTCGCACGCGGCGACGAGGTCGTCGGGGTCCTCCGTCGACGCCGGGGCCATGGTCTCCCACAGCTCGGGCGCCCGCAGACCCGGATGCTGGGCGAGCAGGTGCTGGAGGAAGGTGGTGCCGGTGCGCAGCAGACCGGTGATGAACACCGGGCGCACCGGGATGTCGGCGATGTGCGGCACGGCCGCCGTCAGGCGTCCGACACGGATCTGGGTGACCAGCGAGGCCACGAGCGCGGAACGGGCCCGCTCGCGGCCCGGGGCGTGGAGCCGGGCCTCCGCGTCGATGGAACCGGCCAGTCTCCCCAGGTCGTCGAGGAAGCGCAGCGGTGTCTCCGCGCCGGCCCCCGCGGCGCGGTGCGCCTGGGCCACCAAGGAGGCCGGGGCGAGGTCCGCGGGGGCCGCCGGGGCGTTGCCGGCCATATCCGGAATCACGTGCTCCTGCCTTCCGTCGAGGGAATCGGATTCGATGAGAAAACCGCCCGAAAAGAAGGCAGCGGGATTCGATAAAGCCGCCTGCGGCGCTCGCGGTTCACTTGGACCATGGTAGAGGCGGCTATCTGACATGCCGCTGACGAATACCTGACGCTGTTTCTCCGGGGAAAGTCTTGCAGAAGCAGCGACGATCGTGCGACAGTGTGCGGAAAATCTCCGGACCTGGTGGTGTGCTATGGACGGGAGCAGAAGATGACCGAAGCCCCGGTGAAAAAAGACACCGTATTGGGTGCGATTCAGGAGTACACGGTCGGAGAAAATCCGAGTTCTTTTCTCGCGCTCAACGACGGAAACAGTTATTTCGAATCCAGTGACGTCCCCGGGGTGATCGTCTACCGGACGACAGGAAGATACCTGGTCCAGTTCGGCGGACCCTTCTCACCCGTCGAGCACCGGTCCCGGCTGCTGAAGGAGTTCGTGGCCCACGCGGACGGTCAGGACCGGGAGATCGTGACCGTGCAGCTCCAGGGGGCGGATACCGACCCGTACCTGGCGGAAGGCTTCACCGTCAACCAGATCGGCGCCTCCTACGCCGTCGATCTGGATAATTTCACCCTGCGCGGCACCGCTTTCATGCAACTGCGCAACAAGATTTCCCGGTCGCTGCGCAGCGGCCTGGAAATCAAGGAGGTCCCGCTCGAGCCGTGGTACGAGCGGATGCGGGAGCTGGACGCCGGCTGGCTGGGCACCAAGGGCGAGGGAGCCAAGCCCCTGGAGTTCCTGGTGGGCCAGTACGGCGATGCCCACCAGCCGATGCGCCGGCTGTTCGTCGGCGTGCTCGACGGCCGTCTCACCGGCTACATCACCTACTCGCCGGTCTACGGCTCGCGGCCGGGCTGGCTGCACGACCTGACCCGGCGGCACCCCGACTCGCCGCCGGGGGTGATGGAGGCGATCAACAAGGCCGCCATCGACACCTTCACGGCCGAGGGCGCGCGCTGGCTCCACTTCGGCTTCACGCCCTTCACCTCGCTCGACACGCAGCCGAGGCTCCCGGGGTACAGCCGCGGCTTCCACTGGTTCATGGGCCACCTGTGGGAGCACGGTGAGGCGGTGTACCCGGCCCAGACCCAGCTCGCCTACAAGGAGAAGTGGGCGCCGGACCTCGTCCTGCCGGAGTACGTCGCCTTCCAGCGCGGGGCGAGCATCCCCGCCCTGGTGCACATCTTCCGCGCGTGCAACGCCGTCTGAGGCGGCGCGGCCGCACCTCTCCCGGCGCCCGCCCGGTGCGGCGCCGGG
>NZ_JBXUOY010000054.1:0-24002 GCF_057196705.1 Streptomyces sp. ATLC9
GCCGAGGCCGCCGCCCGAAGCCGCCGGCCCGGCGCGGCCGAGGCCACGGCCGTCGAGCAGACCGTGCGCGACATCCGGCTGTTCGACGACCGGTACGGCGCCGACGGCCTCTACCACCGGGCCGACGGCGCGCTGCGGGTCGCGTACGACCTGCTGGACGCGGGCGCCCGGCGGCAGCCGGCCGCCGGCCGGCTGCACACCTGGACCGGTGAACTGGCCCTCTCCGTGGGCTGGCTGGCCCATGACTCGGGCCGTCTCGCCGAGGCCCGCCCGTACTACGCCGAGGCCCTGGCCATCGCCCGGGTGGCCGGGGACGCCGCTCTCGAGGCGCACGCCTTCTGCAACACCTCCTTCCTCGCCCGCGACGCCGGGCGCCCCCGGGAGGCGGTGCGGGCGGCGCAGGCCGGACAGCACATAGCCCGCCACCTGGGCTCGGCGCGGCTGCTGTCGCTGCTGGCGGCGCGCGAGGCGGGCGGCTGGGCCCTCCTCGCCGACCGCACCGCCTGCGAGGAGTCCCTCGGCCGGGCGCGGACACTGTTCGAACGCGGTCCCTGCGACGCCGACCCGGAGTGGATGACCTTCCACGGCGAGGCCGAACTGAACGGGTTGGAGGCGCAGTGCCGGGCCGCGCTGGGCGACTGGGGGCGCGCGGCACGCCGCGCGCGCCGTGCGGTGGCCCTCCAGGATCCGCACTTCGCGCGCAACACCGCCCTGTTCACCGCCGAACTGGCGGACGACCTCGCCGCCGGGGGCGAGGTGGAGGAGGCCTCCGGAGCCGCGGGCCGGGCGCTGGACCTGCTCGGGCAGGTGTGCTCCTCCCGCGTCGGCGGGATGCTCGACCGCACCGCCCGGCGGCTGCGCCACCACCGGGGCGTCCCGGCCGTCGCGGACTTCCTGGACCGCCTGGCGGAGCGGGGCGGGAAGTCCGGCCCGGCCGAAGGGGTCCGGTCGGCCTGACGGCGGTCCGCCGCCCGGCCCTCACCGCCCCGGCCGGTCCAGGTGCCCCCGGTCGTTCCAGCTCTCGACGGCCGGTTCCCCGTAGGCCCAGCCCAGTACCGACAGCGCCCCCGCGTCCAGGCGCAGCCGCGCGGCGAAGGACGGGTCCAGACCCAGCCAGCGCGCGCCCAGCACCCTGAGCAGATGGCCGTGCGCGAAGACGAGCACGTCACGCTCCGCCGATCGCGCCCAGGCGACCACCTCGTCGGCGCGGGCGGCGACCTGCGCCAGGCGCTCGCCGTCCACCACGCCGTCGCGCCAGATGAGCCAGTCCCGGCCCGCCCGCTCCCTGATGCCGTCCGGGGTCAGCCCCTCGTAGGCGCCGTAGTCCCACTCCAGCAGCGCGTCCCAGTCAGCGGCCCGGTCCCCGAAGCCCGCCAGGTCGCAGGTCTCCCTCGCCCTCGACAGCGGGCTGGTGCGGACCTCGGCGTCCGGCAGGCCGTCCCAGGGAGCGCCGCGCAGCCGCTCCCCCAGTGCCTGCGCCATGCCGCGTCCCTCCTCCAGCAGAGGGACGTCGGTGCGGCCGGTGTGCCGCCCGGACCGGGACCATGCGGTCTGACCGTGCCGGACCGCCAGGATGCGCGCTGCCATTCCATACCTTCCGTAAGGGGCTCCCGGCGCCGCCGGGCTCACGGCCATCATCGCGCGCCGGCCCGGGCGCCGCCGCTCAACCCCCTGGCGCCCCCTCTCCACGTCCGCACCGCACGGCCATCCGCCCGCCGTACGGCCGACCACGGGAGTCGGGAGAGCGTTCACGACGGTCCGGCACACGGCTTCGGTGGTGGGAATTCCGCCGATCGCCGTGGTCCACGCCGCGTACTCCGCCAGACGGCTGCTCGCGCGCGGCGGCGTCTCCACGGCCGCCGGCCACGGGCCGACGCTCCGCACCGGCGGCTTCGGGCGACCTCGAATCCACCGCTGTCACAGGCGGATGCCACACTTCCACGGGTGAGCTACAACCCCGACAGCCAACCGACGACAGCCCTGCGCCGGCGGCTCGTTGAGCTGCGCGGCGCCGATGTCGCGCCCCGGCCGATGGACGCACGGGCGCTCGCCGCGCTGGCCGCCAACCCGGGCTGCCGCCGCCGGGCGCTGCTGGACGGCGCCGGGGTGGACAAGGGTGCGCTCGCGGAGGCGCTGGGCTCCCCCGCACCCTTCGGGCAGTCGCAGTTCGCGTTCGTCCGCGGCCACGCCTTCGAGGCGCGGGTGAAGGGGGACTGCGGCGCCGAGCTGATGCGTCTGGTCCACGCGTGCACCGCCGCGGCGGACACCCCCGCCCCCGGACCCGGCGAGGTGTCCGTGCCCGACCTGTCGGCGCCCGGTCCCGGGGGGCGCGCGGAGCGCACCCGGCAGGCGCTGGAGCGGGCGACGGCCGACGGTGGCTGGACACTGCTGGAGCACCCGATGGTTCGGCTGGAGGTCGCCGGGTCCCCCGTCCATCTGGAGCCCGACGCGGTGGCGGTCCACCCGGACGGGCGCTGGACGGTGGTGGAGATCAAGTCCTTCCCGATCCTGGACGGTTCGGCCGATCCGGCCAAGGTCGGCGCCGCGGCCCGGCAGGCGGCCGTCTACGCCCTGGCGCTCGAGGCGCTGAGGACGCACGGCGCCCGGGTGGACGAGCGGGCACTGCTGGTCTGCCCGAAGGACTTCTCCAACCTGCCCACCGCCGAGGCGGTCGACCTGCGCAGGCAGCTGGCCACCACCCGGCGGCAGCTCGCCCGGCTGACGCGGCTGGAGGAGATCGCCGCCGCGCTGCCCGAGGACGCCACCTTCGACCCGGCCCGGCCGCCCGCCGAACTGGCCGGTTCCGTCGAGTCGGTGCCGGCCGCCTACGCGCCGCAGTGCCTGTCCACCTGCGAACTGGCCTTCCACTGCCGCGACCGCGCCCGCTCCAGGGGCGCGGTGGAGGTGCTGGGCCGCGAGATCCGCGGGGAACTGGGCGGGCTGACCACGGTCGGGGCGGTCCTGGCGGCCGCCCGCGAGGAGGACCACGAGGAGACGCGTGGTGCGGCGGCCTCCTCCGGGGACCCGGCCGCCGCCGCGCTGCGCCGCGCGGCCCGGCTGCGGGCCGCGGCCCTCGCCGTCGCGGGGAGGCCCTGATGTCGCTGGTGACGACCCTGGCCCGGATCGAGGCCGCCGCCGCGGGCCGGGCGCAGCCCGTGGCTACGGTGCGCCACCGGCATCTGGCCGAACGGCCCCTGGTCCTGGTGCCGCTGACCACCGCCGGCGAGGTCGGCGCCCCGCTGGGCGCGATGGTGGGGACGGACCGCGACGCCCCCCGCCTGCTGGTCGTCCCCCAGCCGCGTGACCGCACGCTGCGCTTCGCCTTCCTCGCCGAGCTGGCCGACGCCGTCCTGCCCCACCTGGAGGCGGCGCAGGACGAGGTGGAGCTCGTCGAGCGCTCCGAGACCGACCCGGAGACGGGCAGGAAGGCGAAGGTCGAGGTCGAGCTGTGCGCGGACGCACCGCAGTTGGTCGTGCCCAGCGCCGCGGGCGTCGACCACGTACGGCTGCTGGGCCGGTCCATGCGCTTCCGCCGCACCGCCGAGGAGGATCCGGAGGCCGCCCACCCCGCCCCGGTCCGGCTGCCGCTGCTGGGACGGTGGCTGACGCACTACGGGGAGCGGGCCCGGGTGCCCGGCTCCTCGCTGCTGCTGGCCGTCACCGAGGTGCTGGGCCGCCACTGGGCCACGGGCCAGAGCCGCCTGGAGGACCAGCACCTGGGCGCCCTGCTGGCCTGGATCACCGCCGGGGACGGCGAGTCGGGCGCGGAGGCCGCCCTCCGCGCCGAGCTGGCCCGCGACCGCGACGGGCTGCTGCTCACCCCGCCCGCCGGGCCGGCCACCGATCCGGCCTTCGACAACCGCGTACTGGCCCCGGCCGTCGCGCGGTACGACGCGGAGCTGCCCGGCGCCGAGGCGGAGGTGCGCGCACTGGTCGCCTCGCAGCTGCGGCCCACCTGGGACGCGGTGTGGCAGGGTCTGGACCTGCTGCGCGCGCTGCCGCCGGGGGCGCACGTGGCCGACCGCTGGAAGCGGGACCGCTGGTCCTACACCGCCCACCGCGACCGGGTGCGCGGCGGGGAGCCGCCGCAGCCCAGGCGCGACGACGCGGTGACGGCGGCCCGCAAGCTCGCCGCGCGGGAGACGGCCCAGGCGGAGCTGGCCGCCCACGAAGCGCTGGACGACCCGCTGGTGATGGCTCAGCGGCGGATGGCCGGGGAGGCGTTCGAGGGCGAGGTCGTCGAGGTGGAGATGGCGCACTCCCCGGGGAAGCGTCCGATGCCGCGTCCGCTGGTCACCGTCCGCACCGGCGACCGGCCGCACCTGGAGGGCGGCGAGCGGCTGTACCGGGCCCTGGAGGACGGGAGGCCGCAGCCGGGGGCGTTCGCCGGATCCCCCTCGCCGGGGCTGCTGACGGTACGGCTGACCGGCGGCATGGGCCGCGGCAGGGAGCCGGAGGCCGGTTCGGTGCCGGAGGCGGGCGAGACGGTGTGCTGGACGCTGTTCGAGCACGCGCCGCGCGGCGGACCGGACCTGCCCGACCCGGAGGAGACTCCGTGGACGCACGGCGGCCCGCCCGACCCCGACGCCCTGGACGCTCCCGACCCCGTGACGCCGGAGGACCTGCTGTGAACGGCACCCCGGCCGGCACCCCCGCCGGCGCCGCGCCCCTCACCGGAGGCGGTACCGCGCCCGACCCGGGCCCGGCCGCCGCCGAGGCGACCGGCGCGATCCTGCGCGACGTCCTCTCGGGCGCCCACCGCGGTGTGGTCGTGGACTCGCCGCCCGGCGCCGGCAAGACCACGCTGGTGGTGCGCGCCGCACGGGAGCTGGCCGCCGCGGGCCGGCCGCTGATGATCGTCGCCCAGACCAACGCACAGGTCGACGACCTCGTGGACCGGCTGGCGACCGCGGAGCCGGATCTGCCGGTGGGCCGGCTGCACAGCAGCGAGGCGCAGCCCTGCTCCCCGGTGCTGGACCGCCACCCGTCGGTGGTGAAGTCCTCGAGGGCCGCGGATCTGGCCGGGCTGGACGTGGTGGCCTCCACGGCGGCCAAGTGGGCCCACGTCCGGGGGGCGGGGCCGTGGGAACAGGCCATCGTGGACGAGGCGTACCAGATGCGCTCCGACGCGCTGCTGTCGGTGGCCGGGCTGTTCGAGCGGGCGCTGTTCGTGGGCGATCCCGGCCAGCTCGACCCGTTCAGCCAGGTCGGCTCCGAGCAGTGGGCGGGGCTCTCGTACGACCCGTCGGCCAGCGCCGTGACCACGCTGCTGGCGCACAACCCGGACCTGCCCGTGCACCGGCTCCCGGTCTCCTGGCGGCTGCCCGCCTCGGCCGCGCCGCTGGTGTCGAGGGCGTTCTACCCCTACACCCCGTTCCGCAGCGGCACCGGACCGGGCGAGCGGCGGCTGGAGTTCACGCTGCCCTCCGACGGCTCCCCTGTGGACCGGGTGCTGGACGAGGCGGCCGGCTCCGGATGGGGACTGCTGGAGCTGCCCGCCCGCCACACCCCGCGTACCGACCCGGAGGCGGTCGCGGCCGTGGCGGCGGTGGTGCGGCGGCTGCTGGACCGCGGCGGCGCGGCGTTCGGCGAGCGCTCCGGGGAGCCCGACCCGGTGACGGAGGAGCGGATCGCGGTGGGCACCGCCCATCGCGACCAGGCGGCGGCCGTCCGCGCGGCGCTGGCCCGCGTGGGTGTGACGGACGTCGCGGTGGACACCGCCAACCGGCTCCAGGGCCGCGAGTTCGACGTGACGGTGGTGCTCCACCCGCTGTCGGGCCGCCCGGACGCCACGGCCTTCCACCTGGAGACGGGGCGGCTGTGCGTGCTGGCCTCGCGCCACCGGCACGCCTGTGTGGTGGTGTGCCGGGCGGGCGTTCCCGAGCTGCTGGACGAGTACCCCTCCGCCGAACCGGTCCAGCTCGGCGTCACGGTCAGGTTCCCGGACGGCTGGGAGGCCAACCACGCGGTCCTGGCGCATCTGGCCGAGCACACCGTGGCCTGGTGAGCGCTCCGGCGGGGCGGCCGGGAGGGGCGATCGCCCGGGCCCGCGCCGGACGGGCGGGAGGGTGGACAATGGAACGCTGCCCACGATCGACGGAGGTATCTCCATGCCCGAGCCGAATCCGGCTCCGGAGCGGCGCGGCGGCGAGCCGCGCCACCGGCGGCCCGCGCCGCTGCTCTTCGAGCCGCCGGACGCCACCGCGGACCCCGAGCACTTCTTCGACCTGGAGTCCATCGAGGACCCGCGCGAGCTGCTGGGCCGCGCCACCGAGCTGGCGCTGGCCTTCCGCGCGGCGGCCGACCGGGCCATGGAGTTCCAGGCCGTGGCGGCGGCCCAGCTCGCCGACCCCGGACGCTTCGACCGGCTGCCGGACGAGGCGATCGCCGAGCGGGCCGAGTGGACGGCCGACTACGCCCGCAAGATGATCGAGTTCGGCCGCGAGCTGATGAGGGACCGCACTCCGGAGTGACGGCGCGGGGGCGGTGCGGGGAGCGGCGGCTACGCCCGCGGCATATGCGGGCGCGGAAGATACCGGACACCGCCGTGCCGCGTCCCGTTTTCGGGGATTTCCAGGGATGGTACACAGGTTACCGGTAGATGTTGTGGACATGAATGACCCCGCCGCCTACGTGACCCCTGCCGGAGCCGAGTGGCTCGCCTCCTCCAGCGCCTTCCCGCGCAGCGTCCACGCCCTGTGGGCGGCACGCCCCGGCGCCCCGAGCACCCTGCCCTGCGGCACCGCCTTCGACGTGGTCAGCACCGGTGCGCTGTTCGGCCGCCGGATGCTGGACCGGTTGTGGACCTCCGGGCCGGGCACCGGCCCGGTGGCGCTCCACGCGGGCCGGATGCTGCTGTTCGCCGAGCCGGGCACCGCCCAGCGGCTGCCGGCCCTGCTGCGCTGGCGGGAGTGGCGGGGCTCGTCCGTCCCCGCCCCGGCGGGCAGGGACGGCACGGACGGCACTGCGGAAACGATCCCTCCGCTTCTGTGCTACGGCCTCGGCGACACCGTGACCATCCCTCCGCCGGTGCCCGGCGAGGGATGCCCGCCCACCACCCGCTGGCTGGTCGCCCCGGATGTCCGCAAGCCCTGGCTGCCGGGCGCCGAGGCGCTGCTGTGGGCCTGCGTGCGAGCCGTCCGTGAGGGCGGCCGGGCGCTCGCCGGCGGCCGTGATCAACCGATTTCCGCTCCCTCGGATCAGGGTGCTAGGGTTTACCACGTCAACAGGCGCCGCTAGCTCAGTTGGTTAGAGCAGCTGACTCTTAATCAGCGGGTCCGGGGTTCGAGTCCCTGGCGGCGTACAGACAACCGGAGGGCCCCCGCGGAAGCGGGGGCCCTCCGGTTTTCCCGTGTACGGGCCGCGGGCGGCGCCCGTTCACACCGCCCCGGGACCCGGTCCCGGCACTCCGCTCACGGTGATCTCCACCCGCCAGCCCCTCTCGGTACGGTCCACCACCTCCACGCGCACGGCGCCCGTCTCGACGGCCACGTCCAAGGTCTCCCCGGGTCCCAGCGGCGCGTCGGCCAGCGGCGGGTACACCGAGAGGCGGTCGCACGCCGCGGTGCCGGGGTGGCCGTCGATCACCTCGACGGGGCCGTGCGCCGAGGGGATGTCGTTGCGCACCCGGTAGACCAGTACGCCGCTGGTGCAGGAGGTGACGTCGTTGCCGCTGGGCTCCCTCGCCTCGACCGCCAGCACCTCGCCGCGCCCCGTACGGACCGCGATCAGCCGGGTGTCGGACCCGCCGGCCAGTCCGTCGCCGTCCGGTGCGCCGACCGCCCGCAGGGTGTGCCGGCTGGCGCCCGTCTCGGCCCGGCAGTCGATCCGTCCGCCGTCCAGCCAGCCCAGCTTCCACTTGTGCCAGCCGAAAGGGTCCGGGGAGAGCCCGAACTGGCTGCCCATGATGTCCCAGTCGCCGACGTGGGTGTCCCAGTCTCCGTCGCCGTCCTCGGGCTGGCGGTAGAGGTCGGGCAGGTCGAAGACGTGCAGGGTCTCGTGGGCGAGGACGTTGCGGTCCGGCGGCTGCTTCTCGAAGACCGTCACGACCCGGTGCAGCTCGGTGCCGTCCACGGTGATCGGCTCGTCGAGGTTGACGACCTTGGTGGCGTCGGAGTTCACGCCCGGCGCGCCGGGGTCGGCGACGAGGTAGACGATGTCGTAGTCGCCGAAGTCCACGTGCGGGTCGGCCGCGGCGACGGCGTCGCGGAGGTAGGCGCCGCGCAGGTCCGGCTCCCAGTCGCGCTGTATCCCGTACGCCCGCGAGTCGGCGGCCATCTCCAGCCAGCGGGGCGTCACGTGCGGGCGCAGCGTGAACTTCCCGTAGGAGGCGCGCTCGAAGAAGTCCGAGGTCTCCGGGAAGTAGTCGGCGGCGAGCCTGCGGGGGGAGGCGGCGGGCCGGGCATCGGGGAAGGACAGGAAGACCATCAGCGCGTCGAGCTCGCCCAGCGGCCGCAGGTAGGCCGGGTCCCAGGTGTCCAGGCCCTCGGAGTGGTGGAGTGCGGTGCGTTCCAGGGCGCAGGAGTCGGTGCCGGCCGCGACGGCGACCGGTCCGGTGACCAGGCTCGTGCCGACCAGTGCGGAGAACGCCGTGAGCACCGCCCCGGTCCTGCGGGAGCGGGGGCCCGGCCAGGAGCCGCCCGGCCGGGACGCGGGCGTGCTCAGTCCCCCTCCGGTCCACTCGGCCCTGCGCGCAAACCGCACATCGTCCTCCTGCGGTGGTGTCGGAGCACGGTGCCCCCGGGGAGGGGGCACGGAATCCACTGTGTGCCTTCCTGTGCCCGCGTGCCCCGTTCCGCTGAGCTGTACGAGTGAGACCCCACAGGATCACCGTGCGTAACATTCGGTCATCATCGGTCGCCTGCGGGAAATTGCCGCGCAGGAACGGTCAGCCGGTCGAAAATGCGTCCCAGGAGTCCGCCGCACGGATCCGGAACACCCCCCGGGACACTGGCTCGGCAGCCCGATAAGCCTCTATGATCGGCACATTTCCAGGGCGGACACTCCCACACCGACCACCGGCCCGCCGCCCGGGCCACCTACACGAGACGAGTCCCCCGCGGGAGCGACCGGTGAATGGACCACTCGACGGACCGGACAGGAAACCGGATGACGGTCCGGGCACGACGGCGTCCGCCGTGACCGAGGGTGACGATCCGGCGGGCCTCCGGGCGCCTACTCCCTCCGGCCCCTCCCCCGACGGCCCTCCCCTCGATCCGGCGGACTACCGCACCGCCTTCGAGACCGCCGGTCTGGCGATGGCGGTGATCGACGGGGAGGGACGCGTCCTGGCCGCCAACCACGCGCTCGGGCAACTGCTGGGCTCCCCCGCCGCCGAGCTGGCCGGCGCCCCCGTCGCCTCCCTGACCGGGCTGGGCATCGACGACCGGACCCGCGACGAGTGCCAGGCGGTGCTGGAGGGCCGCAGCGACTTCATGAGCTGCACCCGCCGCCTCAAGCACGGGGACGGCCGCTCCGTGTGGGCCAGGGTCACCGTGGCGCCCACCCGCGGGCCCGCCGCACGGCCGGGGCGCCGCCGCGGCGCCGCCCTGCTGTCCGTCGCCGACATCAGTGAGCGGTGCGAGCTCCAGGAGCGGCTGCGCCACCTGCAGATGCACGACCCGGTCACCAAGCTGCCCAACCGGTCCCTGTTCTTCGAGCGGCTGTCCGCCGCGCTCGCCGAGTCCACCACCGGCCGGATCGGGCTGTGCTACCTGGATCTGGACGGTTTCAAGGCCGTCAACGACACCCTGGGGCACCGGGTGGGCGACCGGCTTCTGGACGCGGTCGCCGACCGGCTGCGCCGGTGCGCCGAACCGGGCGGGCACCTGGTGGCACGGCTGGGCGGCGACGAGTTCGCCCTGCTCGCCGAGGCCTCCACCGGCAACCGGCCGCTGACCGAGCTGGCCGAACGGGTACTCGCATCCCTCCAGCAGCCGTTCGACCTGGCCGGGCAGCGGCTGGCGGTCTCCGCCAGCATCGGGGTGGTGGAGCGGCCCGCCGCCGGGACCACCGCCACGGAGCTGATGCAGGCCGCGGACACCACGCTCTACTGGGCCAAGGCCGACGGCAAGGCCCGCTGGACGCTCTTCGACCCCGAGCGCAACGCCAGCCGCATGACCCGTCAGGCGCTGTCCAGCACGCTGCGCCCGGCGCTGGAGCGCGGCGAGTTCACGCTGGAGTACCAGCCGATCGTCTCCCTGCACGACGAGACGCTCACCGGGGTGGAGGCGCTGGTGCGCTGGCGGCACCCGCGGCTCGGCACGCTCGCCCCCAACCGGTTCATCGGACTGGCCGAGGAGAACGGCGCCATCGTGCCCCTGGGCCGCTGGATCCTGGCCGAGTCGTGCCGCCAGGCCCGCCGCTGGCAGCTGGAGCGGCCCGGCCGGCCGCTGTACGTCAGCGTCAACGTGGCCGTGCGGCAGGTGTGGGACTCGGATCTGGTGGCCGATGTCGCGGCGATCCTGGAGGAGACGGGGCTGCCACCGGGACTGCTCCAGCTGGAGCTGACCGAGTCGGCGGTGATGGGCTCGGCCGGACGGCCGCTGAAGGCGCTCCAGGCGTTGTCCGACATGGGGGTGCGCATCGCGATCGACGACTTCGGCACCGGCTACTCCAACCTGGCCTACCTCAGCAGGCTCCCGGTGCGCGGGCTGAAGCTGGACGGAACGTTCGTCCGCGGCTTCCGCACCGCCCCCTGCCTCAACCCGGCCGACGAGACGATCGTCACCTCACTGGTCCAGCTCGCCCACAACCTCGGGCTGACGGTCACCGCCGAGTGCGTCGAGGGGCCGGCCCAGGCCGACCGGCTGCGGCGGATCGGCTGCGACACCGGCCAGGGCTGGCACTACTCCAAACCGGTGTCGGCCGACCGGATCAGTCAGCTGCTGGCGGCGGACGGCAGTCCGTAGGCGTCGGCGATCAGCCCGTAGCTGCGCAGCCGTGCCGGCGCCCCGTGCGACTGCGAGGTGATCATCAGCTCGTCGGCCCCGGTGCGCCCGGCCAGCGCGTCGAGGCCGTCGCGCACCTGCCCGGGCGTGCCGTGCACCACGTTGGCCAGCCAGCCGCGCACGAAGTCGCGCTCCGGCTCGCCCATGCCCCGCTCGTACTCCTCGGCCTCCTCGGGAGTGGGCACCAGTCCGGGACGCCCGGTGCGCAGCCGCAGCATGGCCAGCGCGCCGGTCATCACCTGGCGGTACGCCTCCTTCTCCTCGTCCGCGGCCAGGGCCGAGACGCCGATCAGGGCGTAGGGCTCGTCCAGCACCTTCGAGGGGCGGAAGGAGGAGCGGTACAGCTCCAGGGCGGGGAGAGTGTTCGCCGCCGAGAAGTGGTGGGCGAAGGCGAAGGGCAGGCCCAGGCTGCCGGCGAGCTGCGCGCTGAAGCCGGAGGAGCCCAGCAGCCACACCGGTGGCCGGTTCGCCGACCGCGCCCCGCCGGGCACGCTCCCCTGGACGGGGCCGGGGACGGCGTGGACGCGGGCGTAGGGATGGCCGTCGGGGAAGTCGTCGTCCAGGAACCTGATCAGCTCGGCGAGCTGCCGCGGGAAGTCGTCGGCCGCCTCGTGCGGCCGGTCGGTGCGGCGCAGCGCGGCGGCCGTCGCCCCGTCGGTGCCGGGGGCACGGCCCAGGCCCAGGTCGACGCGGCCGGGGGCGAGCGCCTCCAGGGTGCCGAACTGCTCGGCGATCACCAGGGGCGCGTGGTTGGGCAGCATCACGCCGCCCGAACCCAGGCGTATGGAGGCGGTGTGAGCCGCCAGGTGGGCCAGGATGACGGCGGGGGAGGAACTGGCCACCCCGGGCATGGAGTGGTGCTCGGCGACCCACAGCCGGTGGTAGCCCCGGCTCTCGGCCAGCCTCGCGATCTCCACGGAGGTGCGCAGGGCGTCGGTCGCGGTGTGGCCGGCGCCGACGGTGGCCAGGTCGAGCACGGACAGCGGGACGGGGGCGGTGCCGTGCGCCGTACCCCTGACCGGGTCGCCGCCGTGTCCGCCCGGCCGTCCGCCGTTCGTCGCCTCTGCCGCGTCCTTCACCGGGTTCATCGCGGGCTGCCTCCTCGTGGTGCGTGCGGCGCGGGACATCCGCGCCGCACGAGCACAGCCCGTACGGCCCGCCCGTTATTCCCGCAGGAGCAGCGGCTCCGCGAGCGACCGGCCGTCGAACAGCGCTCCCAGCGCCGGGCAGGAAACCGTGCGGTCCAGCAGGCGCAGCCCCTCCCAGACGGTGACCTGGTTGGCGGTGAGCACCGGTTTGCCCAGGGCCGCCTCCAGCTCGGGGAGCCAGGCGGCGGTGTGCAGGGCGGTGTCGGGCAGCAGCACGGCCTGGGCGTCCGGGTGGTCGCCCGCACGGGCCAGCGCGAGCACCTCCTCGCGTCCCCAGGTGCCGACCTCGGCGGCGGTCACGATCCCCGCGCCGCGCACCGACACCACCTCGGTGCCCGCCGCCTTGAGGAAGGCCCTGAAGTGCTCGGCCACGTCCTTTGGATAGGTGGCGGCCACGGCGACCCGCTCGGCCCCCAGGGCCCGTACGGCGTGGGCGAAGGCGAAGGACGTGCTGGAGGCGGGGAGGGCCGCGGCCGAGGACAGCTCGCGCACCTGCTCGTGCGCCCCGTCCCAGCCGAAGACGAAGCTGGCGCTGGTGCACGCCCACACCACCGCCCGCGCGCCCTGCTCGCGCAGGCGGCCGACCCCGGCGGACAGGCGGGCGGTGGAGCCCATCTCCAGCAGTGCGTCCACGCGGTGCGCGTCCTCGCCGATGTCGGTGTGGACCAGCGGCAGCCGGACGGAGGCCGCGGACTCGCCGATGACCGCCTCCAGCCGGGGGTACTCGTCCTCGGCGGAGTGGCCGGGGTAGAGGAAGCCGACGACATCCGCCGTCCACCCCGCCCGTTCCGCCGGCCGCGTCCGGTCCGCCTCTTCCGTCCGCGCCGTCCCGTCCGTCCGGTCCATCCGGTCCTCCTCGGTCTCCTGCTCGGTCTCTTCCCCGGCGGTGGTGTCGCCCCCGCGGCGGCGCCGCGGCGCGGGGTCACAGGGGCGGCAGCCCGCCCGGGTCGTCCGGAAAGGGCGGCGGCTCCGCGCCCTCGGCCGCTTCCGGTTCGGCCCCGGCCACCGCGGGCTCCGGCTCGCGCTCCGCGGCCGGCCCGGGCAGTTCCGCGGAACTTCCCAATTCCGTTGCGCTGTCCGGGTGTACGGGCGGCTGCGGCGGCAGGGACGACATGGACGCGGGACCGCGCCGGGCCACGGGGTCGAGCAGCGCCTGGTAGGGGCCGACCGCCTCCTTGCCGATGCGGCGCAGCGCCGACCAGACCGTGACCTGGTTGGCGGAGAGCACCGGCATCCGCAGCTCCGCCTCCAGCTGCGGGATCACATCGTAGGTCGGCAGGTTGGTGCAGCTGATGAACAGCGCGTCGGGCGCGTCCGCCACCGCCTCGCGGGCCATGTCCACCACGTCCCGGTACGGCACCCGCCAGATCTCCCGCGTCAGTCCCAGGTAGCTGCGGCCGGTGACCTCGACCCCGGCCTCGCCCAGGAAGGCCTCCAGGGAGTCGGTCACCGACCTGGTGTACGGGGTGACGACGGCGACCCGCCGCGCGCCGAGTTCCCCCAGTGCCTCCAGCAGGGCGCCCGAGGTGGTGAGGGAGGGGACCTCTCCGGAGATCTCCATGGCCGCGCACATGGCCCTCTCCCCGGCCGTGCCGCCCACGAAGGAGCCGGACGTGCAGGCGTACGCCACCACCTCCGGCGCCACCGCGCACAGCGCCTGGACGGCCTCCCGCAGCGTCTCGTGCTCGCTGACGAGCCGGGCCAGGTCCAGACTCACCTCGACCGGGACGAACGGAGTGCGGGTCAGATGGAGGGAGACGTCGTCGGGGATCCACCGCCACAGTTCGCGGTCGAGTGCGAAATCGAAGGGGGCGACGACACCGACTCCGCGCTGCGGATGCGGACCGCCGAGGAACGAGACATCCATGAGCACCCCTTGAAGAGGGTAGGGGCGGCCAGGGGCCGTTGACGGGAGGAGAAACACCGGCGCAGGAGAGCCGGGACGCCGGAACAGATGCCTTCGTTGACGAAGGTAGTTACAGGTCCCTACCGTGGTCAATCCTTCCGTCCGTCCGTGCGGTGCCACGGCTCTCTTCCGTCGGGCCCCAATACTTCTCGGTCCTCGTTGCCTCCTCGTTGCGAAACGGTTTTCCGCCCATGTCAGAAACGACTGTTCCAGCCGGTGTCCCCGTTCTCGGCGTTCTCGGTGTTCTCAGCGCTCCGGGCGTTCCCGGCGGCGACCCGCCGAATCTGGAGCGCCTGTCGGGGCGCGCCCGGGTGGAGTACGCCGACGAGGACTCCCTGGCCGACCTGCTGCCGGCCGCGGACGCCCTGCTGGTCTGGGATTTCACCTCCGACGCCGTGCGCCGCACCTGGCCCGGGCCGGGCCCGCGGCCTGGCTGGGTGCACACCGCGAGCGCCGGGGTCGACCGGCTGCTGAGTTGTCCGGAACTGGTCGGTTCGGAAACGGTGATCACCAATGCGCGGGGGGTCTTCGACCAGCCCATCGCCGAATACGTGACAGGTCTCGTCCTGGCTTTGGCCAAGGATTTCCACGGAAGTCTGGAATTGCAGCGGCAGCGGCGCTGGCGGCACCGGGAGACAATGCGACTGGCCGGAACTCACGCGATTGTCGTAGGTTCGGGCCCCATCGGCCGGGCAATCGGCCGCACGCTCATGGCACTGGGTGTCAAAGTGGAACTCGTGGGGCGCAGGGAACGGTCCGGTGATCATGAATTCGGGCGAATTCACGCCGGTGGAACGCTCGACGCTCTCCTCCCCCGCGCCGACTGGGTCGTGTGCGCGGCGCCCCTGACCGAGTCGACCACCGGGATGTTCGACGCCGCCGCCTTCGCCCGGATGAAGCCGACGGCCCGTTTCGTCAACGTCGGCCGCGGAGCCCATGTGGTCCAGGAGGACCTGGTCGAGGCGCTGCTCTCGCACCGGATCGCGGCGGCGGCGCTGGACGTCTTCGCCGACGAGCCGCTGCCCCCCGGCAGCCCGCTGTGGGACGTCCCCGGTCTGCTGGTCTCACCGCACATGAGCGGCGACACCGTCGGCTGGCGCGACGACCTCGCCCGGCAGTTCTGCGACAACTTCGACCGTTGGGCGGCGGGCGAGCCCCTGTTCAACGTCGTTGACAAGAAGCTCGGTTACGTACCGGACAGGAGTGCGCCATGACCGGCATCACCGACCCGGCCGGCCCCGTCGGCACGACCCACCCGAACGGTCCCGCGGATTCCGGCGGTGCGGTGGACCCGGGCGGCCTCACGGACCTGACCGCCGCCCGGCTGGTCGAGGGCTACGCCCGCAAGGAGTTCACCCCCGTGGAGGTGGTCCGCGCCGTGCTGGAGCGGTCCGAGCGGATCCAGCCGGCGGTGAACGCGTTCGTCCGGATCGACGCCGAGACGGCGCTGGAGCAAGCCCGGGAGTCCGCCGACCGGTGGCGGCGCGGAGAGCCGGCCGGCCTGCTGGACGGGGTGCCGGTGTCGGTGAAGGACATCCTGCTGCTGCGCGGCGGCCCGACGCTGCGCGGCTCGTGGACGGTCTCCGCGGACGGCCCCTGGGACGAGGACGCCCCCTCGGTGGCGCGGCTGCGCGAGCACGGGGCGGTGTTCACGGGCAGGACGACGACACCGGAGTTCGGCTGGAAGGGCGTCACCGACAGCCCGCGGCACGGCGCGACGGGGAACCCGTACGCCCCTGAGCGCACCGCGGGCGGCTCCAGCGGCGGCAGCGCGGCCGCGGTGGCGCTGGGGGCCGGGCCGCTGAGCCTGGGCACCGACGGCGGCGGCTCGGTACGCATCCCCGCCTCCTTCTGCGGGATCTTCGCGCTGAAGCCGACGTACGGGCGGGTGCCGCTGTACCCGGCCAGCGCCTACGGGACGCTCGCGCACGTCGGCCCGATGACCCGCGACGCGCGGGACGCGGCGCTGCTGATGGACGTGATCACCGGCCCGGACGCACGCGACTGGTCGCAGCTGGGTCCGGTGCCGGGCAGCTTCCGCGACGGTCTGGCCGGCGGGGTCGCCGGCCTGCGGGTGGCGTACTCACCCGGTCTCGGCGGCCGGGTGGAGGTGGAGGCTCGGGTCGCGGCGGCGGTGCGGCGCGCCGTGGAGGCGCTGGAGGGGCTGGGCGCGCGGGTGGAGGAGTGCGACCCGGCTCTGCCCGACTGCCTGGAGGCCTTCCACACCCTGTGGTTCAGCGGCGCCGCCCGGGTGACCCAGCATCTGGACCCCGGGCGGCGCGCGCTGCTGGACCCGGGCCTGCGGGAGGTGTGCGAACAGGGCGCGGCCCGCAGCGCGCTGGACTACCTGGCGGCGGTGGACGTGCGGATGTCGATGGGCCGGCTGATGGGCGCCTTCCACACGGAGTACGACCTGCTGGTCACCCCGACGCTGCCGGTCACCGCGTTCGAGCTGGGCGGCGAGGTGCCGCCCGGCTCGCCGTACGCACGCTGGACGGGCTGGACGCCGTTCACCTACCCGTTCAACATGACCCAGCAGCCCGCGGCGTCCCTGCCCTGCGGGACGGACGACGGCGGGCTGCCGATCGGGGTGCAGCTGGTGGGCGCGCGGCACGCGGACGCGCTGGTGCTGCGCGCCGCGCACGCGCTCTACGAGGCGGGGACCGCCGACGTGCCGCCGCCTCCGGCGCTCGCCTCCGGACCGGTTACCCGGCCCGCCGGAAGCTGAGGCTCTCGCCCAGGGCGCCGGCCCGCCACAGGTCCTGGCATGCCTCGGCCATCCGGTCCAGCCCGTCCACCACCGCCCCCCACACGATCCCGGGGACCCAGCCGGCGTCGCCGTTGATCAGCAGGTTGTTGCGCTCGTAGAACAGGGCCAGGTCCACCACGGTCGCCCTGCCCCGGTGCCCCGCCTCCGCCTCGTACCCGTAGGAGGAGGTGCCGAGCTGGACGTCTGTGAAGGTGAAATAGCACAGGTCGCCGGGGATGGGCGTGATGGTGGGGTTCTCCAGCGGTGGTTCCTCCGGCGCGAACGCCGGCAGGAGTGTGTAGATCTCGTTGCGCGCGTACTTGGCGTGGTAGACGTCACCGCCCAGCGGGAGGGCGTTCCACACCGCGTCGCAGGTGACGGGCGCGCGGTCGTCGAGCAGTCTCGCCGTGCAGCTCACTCCCCTCTTGTCGAGTGACACTTCGATGAAACGGTCCGCCATTTCGGCTCCTGTCCGTCGTTTTCCCTCCCAATACTGACGCAGCGACCCGGCCCGGCCGTCAACACCGCAACGGCCGCATCAAGGGCTGGAAACGGTGGGCATATTTTCCCTTGATCGGGGTAGTGGCGCGCCCATGGCTCCACCACAAGGGAACGAGACAGGAAGAACAGGCATCGGAGAAAGCCCCGGTAACCGGACGAGACCCGTCCGGGGGATAAGCCGCCGCGCGATGCTGGCGGGCCTGGGCGCGCTGGGCGCGGCGGGCACGATCGGCGTGGCCGGATGCAGCCGGGTACCCGACTCCGGAGAGGCCGGCGAGGGCAACCTGCTGGAACGCATCCGCGCCCAGAACACCGTGCGGGTGGGTATCGCCGGCGAGGTCCCCTACGGGTACATCAACAAACAGGGCGAGTTGACCGGTGAGGCGCCGGAGATCGCGAAGGTCATCTTCAATCGGCTGGGAGTGGAGAACGTCGTCCCCATTCCGACGGAGTTCGGTTCGCTGATCCCGGGACTCCGCTCGCAGCAGTTCGATGTGGTCTCCGCGGGCATGTACATCAATCCCCAGCGCTGCGAACAGGTTATCTTCGCCGATCCCGAGTACGTGATGCTCGACGCGTTCATCGTCCCCAAGGGCAACCCGAAGGGACTGAACAACTACGAGGACATCGTCCGGACGGGCGCCAGGATGGCGACCGGCACCGCGTACGCCGAGATCGACTACGCGGTCGCGGCCGGCGTGCCCCGTGACGAGATGCTGATCCTGCCCGACCAGGTCGCCGGACTGGCGGCCGTCGAGCAGGGCCGCGCCGACGTCTTCGCCGGCACCTCGCTGACCGTCCGCCGGGTGACGGAGGGCAGCAACCGGGCCGAGGCCGCCGAGCCCTTCCAGCCCACGGTGGACGGCGAACCGGCGATCGGCGCGGGCGGTTTCGCCTTCCGGCCGAGCGCCACCATGCTGCGCGACGCGTTCAACCGGGAACTGCGCAAGCTCAAGGAGAGCGGTGAGCTGCTGGAGATCATGCGGCCCTTCGGTTTCACCGAGGACGAGATGACCGACCTGACCGCGAAGGAGCTGTGCGCATCATGACCTGGGGCCTGTGGGAGTCCTACATGCTGCCCGGCATCTGGATCACCATCCAGGTGACGGTGTACAGCGCCGCGCTGGCCGCGGCCGTCTCCTTCGTCGTCGGAGTCCTGCGGACCTCTCCGCTGTGGATCGTCCGCTTCCTGTCCGGCGCCTACTTCGAGATCTTCCGCGGAGCCTCGGCGCTGGTGTTCATGTTCTGGCTGTTCTTCGCGCTCCCGATCGCCTTCGGGTGGCAGCTCGTCCCGATGTGGGCGGGCGTACTGGCGCTGGGCCTGACCTACGGCGCGTACGGTTCGGAGGTCGTACGCGGCGCGCTGGCCGCGGTCTCCCCGGCCCAGCGGGAGGCGGGGATCGCGCTGAGCTTCACCCGTATGCAGCGGCTGCGGCGCATCGAACTGCCGCAGGCGTGGCCGGAGATGGTCCCGCCCTTCAACAACCTCGCCATCGAGCTGCTGAAGGGCACCGCGCTGGTCTCGGTCATCAGCGTGGCCGACATGACCTTCGCGGCGAACCTGATCCGCTTCACCACCAACGAGAGCGCGCCGATCTACACGCTCCTGCTGGTCATGTACTTCGTGCTCGCCTTCCTCATCACCCGCGCCATGCGGCTGGTGGAGCGGAAGGCCAAGGCCGGGATCGGGCAGGCGCCGCCGCCGGGCGGCGGGCTGCTGGGCGGCCTGCGCCGCCGGACGAAGGCCGCCGATCCCGTCACCGGGACGGCCGCCGCGGGCACCCCGGGGGGTAACCGGTGAACTGGAACTGGAACGTCGTCGAAGACTTCATGCCGCGCTTCTGGGACGGGGTGCTCGTCACCCTCCAGGCTCTGGTGCTGGGGTCCCTGCTGGCCTTCACCCTCGGTCTGGTGTGGGCCATCGCGCAGCGCTCCTCCAAGGCGTGGGTCCGGACGCCGGTGACCGCGGTCACCGAGTTCATCCGCAACACCCCGCTGCTGGTGCAGCTGTTCTTCCTCTTCTACGTGGTGCCCGAGTGGGGACCGGCCATGTCCCCGCTGATGACGGGTGTGATCGGCCTCGGCCTGCACTACTCGACCTACACCGCCGAGGTCTACCGGGCCGGCATCGACGGTGTGCCCGAGGGGCAGTGGGAGGCGGCCACCGCGCTCAGCCTGCCACCGGTGCGCACCTGGACGGCCGTGATCCTGCCGCAGGCGATCCGCCGTGTGGTGCCCGCGCTGGGCAACTACGTCATCGCCATGCTGAAGGACTCGCCGCTGATCGCGATCATCGGCGCCTTCGAGATGCTCGGCGAGGCACGCGCCTACGGCGCCGAGACCTTCCGGCTCCTGGAGCCGATCACCGTCGTCGGCATCGCCTTCATCGTCATCGCCTACCCGGCTTCCCTCCTCATCCGAGCCCTGGAGCGTCGTCTTGTCCGCTGACACCCCGCGTGAGAACGCCACCACGAGCACTGCCGCGGACGGCCGCGAACTGATCCGCTTCGACAAGGTGACCAAGCGCTTCGGCGACCACGTCGTCCTGGACCAGCTGGAGTTCAGCGTCTCCACCGGAAAGCACGTCACCCTCATCGGCCCCTCCGGATCGGGCAAGACCACGATCCTGCGGCTGCTGATGACCCTGCTCAGGCCCGACGAGGGCACCATCGCCGTGGACGGCGACTACCTCACCCACGAGGAGAAGGGCGGCAGGCTCGTCCCCGCGGGTGAGAAGCACATCCGCGATGTGCGCAAGAAGATCGGCATGGTCTTCCAGCAGTTCAACCTCTTCCCCAACATGAAGGTGCTGCGCAACATCACCGAGGCGCCCGTCCACGTGCTGGGCATGGGCAGGGACGAGGCCGAGCAGCGGGCGCGCGAGCTGCTGGAGATGGTGGGGCTGACCGAGCACATCGACAAGTACCCCTCCCAGCTCTCCGGCGGCCAGCAGCAGCGCGTGGCCATCGCCCGCGCGCTGGCCATGCGGCCGAAGGTGCTGCTGCTGGACGAGGTCACCTCCGCCCTCGACCCGGAGCTGGTCGCCGGAGTGCTGGACGTCCTGCGGGACATCGCGCACACCACCGACATCACCATGCTGGTGGTCACCCACGAGATGAACTTCGCCCGCGACATCTCCGACGACGTGCTGATGTTCAACGAGGGCAAGGTGATCGAGTCCGGCTCGCCGGAGAAGATCTTCAACGACCCCGACCACGAGCGCACCAGGGAGTTCCTGAGCGCGATCCTCTGAGGCGCGCCGCGGCGCCCGGCCTCCCGCCCGCCTTCGAACGTGTTCCGGAGCGCGGGTGGGGGGGCCGGTGTTCTGTGCGGGGGCGGCACACGGCCGCCGGCCGGCCCGCACCCGAAGACCCGGTGACCGCGGATTCGGCCGTCGGCGCCCTGGGGCGTGTCCGCCGGAGCAGCAGACCCACCGGCCACCTCGGATTGCCGAGGCGCCGAGCGAGCAGACGGCCGGGGCGCTCACCCCCGCTACGCGGCCTCGGGAACCGGCGGTTGGCGCCGGTTGCCGTTCCGATGTTCCCCAGCGGCCCCGAAACGTGATCACTCCGGGGGCTCTCGCGGAACTCTCACGGATCCGGGAGGGCGCTTGGTCCTGATCGCCGGGCCTTGGGCGCCATGAGGACTGCTGGTACGGGGTTTGGCGAACAGCCGGACTCCCAGTGAGTTCGGGCAGGTGTCACGGGCTTGCGGCCCCAGGCTGTGACCATCGCGAAGAAGAGCTCGCGGGCCAGGGGCCGGCCCAGGTGCTCCAGGGCGGCGTCGAAGACCTCGGGCCGCAGGCCGTCGGCCAGGAGGTTGTCCCGAGACTGGCGCAGGGTCAGGTCGAGAAATCGACTGAAGCCCGCGTCGAGTCCCACCACGGGCAGATGCACGTCCGTGCCGATCTCAACCAGACCGATGTCGGTGAGGGCCTGCGGATACTGAGCCGCGTAGTGGCGGTCGGTGCCTATGGTGTTCGCCAGCATCCGCCAGAGGGACCGGACGGTCTGCCGGTAAGGGGCGTGCGGGGAGGTCTCGCCGCCCACAGCGAGAGAATCGGAGAGCACGAGGAATCCGCCGGGCTTGACCCAGGAGGCCAGACGGGGCAGAAGTTCGTCACGCCCGCGCAGGTGCATCAGCACGAACCTGGCATGGACCAGGTCGAACCGGCCCGGCTCGAAGGCGGGGTCGGTGATATCGGCCTCGACGATCTCCAGGCCCTTGGCGGGCAGACGGCGCAGGAAGCGAACGTCCTGGTCCACGGCGCACACCCGCCCCGGCTCGGTGGCCATACCGGCCAACCAGGAGCTGAGTGTCCCCGTACCCGCTCCGACGTCCAGGCACTCCCAGGTGCTGTCCACCCCAAGAGACAGCAGAACGGACCGGCTGGCCGGGTCGAAGGCCTCGGCCAACCCGCTCAGCCGGTCGTCCTCACGCGAGCGGTCAGAGGCGAACAGCACATCGCCATAGCGTTCCTCGCGGGACACCGCAGCGGACATGGTCACCCCTCCCGTTCGGACGATCGCCGGGCGCGATCGACGGCACACCTCGTCCGTCACGAACAAGGTATCCCCCGGCACCTCCCGACACCACGCCCACGGCAGCCCCTCCGCCCCTCATCGTCCTCGTCCGGGCCACCCGCGAGTCGGGGCTCACGACGGAGGGCGGTCGTCGGGAGGCCGGGCGGAGGCGCTCCGCCGGGCACGTGGTCGGGAGTACCGCGGGGAGCGGGTAGTATGTCCGTCGACAGCGCGCTCCGCCGGGTCTCCACGAGGTCGCCGGGGTCGCTGCCCGCAGGCGCCGCTAGCTCAGTTGGTTAGAGCAGCTGACTCTTAATCAGCGGGTCCGGGGTTCGAGTCCCTGGCGGCGTACGGAAGACGCAGGGCCCCTCGCATCGCGCGAGGGGCCCTGCGTCTCATTCACGTCCCGACCAGCGGAACGACAGCCTCACGCACGCCGCCCCCTTCGACGCCTCCACGAGTTCGGCGTTGGGCATGTCGTTGGACCGGACCCACTCCCGGGCCTCCTCGGCGGTGCGGCCTCCGGCCAGCTGCCGCTCCACCAGCCTGCGGCGGAGCTCGTCCGAAGAGGCCTCCACGTACCACAGCTCGTCGATCGGCTCCCGCGCCTCCGGCCAGCCGGGCAGGTCGCAGGCCAGGTAGTTCCCCTCCGTCACCACCAGCCGGACCCCGGGACGCACCACATGGCGGGCCGCCACCGGCTCGTCCAGCGTCCGGTCGAAGTCGGGCACGTAGATGTCGTGGTCCGGTTCGAGGACCAGGCGCCGCAGCAGGGCGGCGTACCCGTGGACGTCGAAGGTGGGCGGCGAGCCCTTGCGCGCGGCCAGGCCCAGCCGGTCCAGCTGGGCGTTGGACAGATGGAATCCGTCCAGCGGGACGTACGCCGCCGCGTCCGCCCCGTGCCGCCCGCGCAGGCCCTCCACCAGGGCTTCGGCCAGGGTGGACTTGCCCGCGCCGGGCGGCCCCGCCAGGCCGAGCACGACCCGCACGCCCTCCGCGCGGGCCGCCGACCGCCATGCCCGATCCATCAGCTCACCGGTTCGCATGGCCGGAAACCTATCCCCGAGGGTCCGGCCCCCGGCGTGGCGGGCCGGACGGAGCACTCCGCGGTGTCGGGTATGCTGGTTTCCGCAGTTCGGCACCGGTCGGCGCATACCGCGCGGATCGCCGGCCCTGCGGGCGCCGCTAGCTCAGTTGGTTAGAGCAGCTGACTCTTAATCAGCGGGTCCGGGGTTCGAGTCCCTGGCGGCGTACCTCTTCGATCCGGGCCCCACCGCCCTCCGCGGTGGGGCCCGGACGCGTTCCCCGGCACGTTCTCCGCGTGTTCCTCCGGGAGCCGCGCCCGCTCCTCAGTCGATGCTCCGGCAGATGTGCGGCTCGCACTCGTCGTCGTCCCCGGCGAGGCGCAGCGGCGGGGGCGGTGAGACCGGCAGTTCGTCGAGGGCCCGTGTCACGGTGGGCGGGTCGTCGGCATCCGGTTCAGCTGTGTCATACATGGCTCGGCGGCAGCCTTCCGTGTCCTGGGGATCTCGGCACCCGAGTACCGCGTCTCCCCTGTCCTCAATCCCGGGCGGGCGCCGGGCGCAACCGGTTCCGGCCGGAGTTTCACCCCGGTGACGACAACGACCGGGGCGGGCGGCGGTTGCGCGCGGGCCGCCCCGGTCCGCGGGAGCCGTTCAGCCCGCCCGGTCCGCGCCGCCGGCCCGGGCGGCCTCCGCCCCGGTACCGGAGCGGACTCCCGTCAGGTGCGCCGAGACCACCAGGTTGGCCGTGTAGGTGCCACTGGCCCGGTCGAAGGCGCCGGCGCAGGTGATCAGGCGGAGCTCGGCGCGTCCGGGGCGGCGGGCGCCGTAGACCTCGTGCGGGTCGAAGTCGGCCCGCTCCGCGATCGCGACGTCCTCGACGGTGAACTCGGCGGTCCTGCCGTCGTCGCGTGCGACGCGGATCCGGTCCCCTGGGCGCACCGAGGGCAGGCGGTGGAAGACCGCCCGGCCGGTGTCGGTGTCCAGATGGCCCACCAGCAGCGCCACCCCCTCCGCGCCGGGCGCCGGGCCGTCGGCGTACCAGCCGACGGTGTCGGCGGAGTCCATCGGCGGGGGCTCCACGGCGCCCTCCCGGTCGAGCCCCCGCTCGATGATCCGGGCGTGGACGCCGACGCCGTCGATGTCGATGCGCCGGGGCTCGGCGCCGGGCAGCGGCGCGTGGCCGGCGCCGTCACCCGGCGCC
>NZ_JBXUOY010000055.1:0-23816 GCF_057196705.1 Streptomyces sp. ATLC9
GTCGAGCACTCTCGTCAATCCCTCTCAGGGTTTGTGCCCCTCGCGTCGGTGGGACCGAGGAGCTCTGTGGTGGTCTGAACGGGGGTCGCGGGGAGGGGGGGGGGGGGGCCCCCCCCCCCCCGCCGGGAACCGGCAGACGATCAGGAGATAGACGTGATCCAGCAGGAGTCGCGGCTGCGTGTCGCCGACAACACGGGCGCGAAGGAGATCCTTTGCATCCGTGTTCTCGGTGGCTCCGGCCGCCGCTACGCGGGTATCGGGGATGTCATCGTCGCCACCGTCAAGGACGCGATCCCCGGTGGCAACGTGAAGAAGGGCGACGTCGTCAAGGCCGTCGTCGTGCGCACCGTCAAGGAGCGCCGCCGCCCCGACGGCTCGTACATCCGCTTCGACGAGAACGCCGCCGTCATCCTCAAGAACGACGGCGACCCCCGCGGCACCCGTATCTTCGGCCCCGTCGGCCGTGAGCTGCGCGAGAAGAAGTTCATGAAGATCATCTCGCTCGCGCCGGAGGTGCTGTAACCGATGAAGATCAAGAAGGGCGACCTGGTCCAGGTCATCACCGGCAAGGACAGGGGCAAGCAGGGCAAGGTCATCGAGGCCTACCCCCGCGAGGACCGTGTCCTGGTCGAGGGTGTCAACCGGGTCAAGAAGCACACCAAGGCCGGCCAGACCGCTCGCGGTTCGAAGACCGGCGGCATCGTGACGACCGAGGCCCCGATCCACGTGAGCAACGTCCAGCTCGTCGTGGAGAAGGACGGCAACAAGGTCGTCACCCGCGTCGGTTACCGCTTCGACGAGGACGGCAACAAGATCCGCGTTGCCAAGCGGACCGGTGAGGACATCTGATGACTACCGCCACGAACGTGCAGCCGCGTCTGAAGACGCGCTACCGCGAGGAGATCGCGGGCAAGCTGCGTGACGAATTCAAGTACGAGAACGTCATGCAGACCCCCGGTCTCACCAAGATCGTGGTCAACATGGGTGTGGGCGAGGCCGCCCGCGACTCCAAGCTGATCGAGGGCGCCATCCGCGACCTCGCCACGATCACCGGCCAGAAGCCGGCCGTGACCAAGGCCCGGAAGTCCATCGCGCAGTTCAAGCTGCGCGAGGGACAGCCGATCGGTGCCCACGTCACCCTGCGGGGCGACCGGATGTGGGAGTTCCTGGACCGCCTGCTGTCGCTGGCGCTGCCGCGCATCCGCGACTTCCGCGGTCTGTCGCCGAAGCAGTTCGACGGCAGGGGCAACTACACCTTCGGTCTCACGGAGCAGGTCATGTTCCACGAGATCGACCAGGACAAGATCGACCGGGTCCGAGGCATGGACATCACCGTGGTCACCACGGCGAACACCGACGAGGAGGGTCGCGCCCTGCTGCGTCACCTCGGATTCCCCTTCAAGGAGGCGTGAGCCGTGGCGAAGAAGGCTCTGATTGCCAAGGCCGCCCGCAAGCCGAAGTTCGCGGTCCGCGCGTACACGCGGTGCCAGCGCTGCGGCCGGCCCCACTCCGTCTACCGCAAGTTCGGCCTGTGCCGTGTGTGCCTTCGTGAGATGGCCCACCGCGGCGAGCTGCCGGGCGTCACCAAGAGCTCCTGGTAAGTCCGCGCGAGCGGACTCCAGGGACTCTCGGTAAGAGCATCCTGGCCGGCGAACGCCCTCCCCGCGTGCCCTAGGCTTGTGGGCTGGGCGCTCGCCGCCCATGACCGTCTTACTACGCCGTAGGTCCCCGCACCGCACCCGTCCCGTCGCGTCCCGCGTACGGGGAGAGGGACGGAGCAGACAGGAAACCCCGGCGAGAGAGGCCGAAGGCCATCACATGACCATGACCGATCCGATCGCAGACATGCTGACGCGTCTGCGAAACGCGAACTCGGCTTACCACGACACCGTCGTGATGCCGCACAGCAAGATCAAGTCGCACATCGCGGAGATCCTCCAGCAGGAGGGCTACATCACCGGCTGGAAGGTCGAGGACGCCCCGGTGGGCAAGAACCTCGTCCTGGAGCTCAAGTTCGGTCCGAACCGCGAGCGTTCGATCGCCGGCATCAAGCGGATCAGCAAGCCGGGTCTGCGGGTCTACGCAAAGTCCACCAACCTGCCGAAGGTGCTCGGCGGCCTGGGCGTGGCGATCATCTCCACGTCCCACGGGCTCCTCACCGACAAGCAGGCTCAGAAGAAGGGCGTGGGTGGGGAAGTCCTCGCCTACGTCTGGTAACGGAAGGGAACGGAGGTAAAGCTCATGTCGCGTATCGGCAAGCTCCCCATCCAGGTTCCCGCCGGTGTGGACGTCACCATCGATGGCCGGACGGTCAACGTGAAGGGGCCCAAGGGCAACCTTTCGCACACCGTCGCCGCGCCCATCGAGGTCGCCAAGGGTGAGGACGGCTTCATCAGCGTCACCCGCCCGAACGACGAGAGCCGGAACAAGGCCCTGCACGGTCTGTCCCGCACGCTGGTGGCGAACATGATCACTGGCGTGACCCAGGGGTACACCAAGCAGCTCGAGATCAGCGGTGTCGGTTACCGCGTCCAGGCGAAGGGCTCCGACCTGGAGTTCTCCCTGGGTTACAGCCACCCGATCACGGTGAAGGCTCCCGAGGGCATCTCCTTCAAGGTGGAGTCCCCGACCAAGCTGAGCGTCGAGGGCATCGACAAGCAGAAGGTCGGCGAGGTCGCCGCGAACATCCGCAAGCTGCGCAAGCCCGACCCGTACAAGGCCAAGGGCGTGAAGTACGCGGGCGAGGTCATCCGCCGCAAGGTCGGAAAGGCTGGTAAGTAAGCCATGGCATACGGTGTGAAGATCGCGAAGGGCAGCGCGCGCAAGGCCGCCGCTGTCAAGCGGCGCCACATCCGCGTCCGCAAGAAGGTGTCGGGCACCCCCGAGCGTCCGCGCCTGGTGGTGACGCGCTCCAACCGCCACATGGTGGCCCAGGTCATCGACGACATCGCGGGCCACACGCTGGCCTCGGCGTCGACGCTGGACAGCTCGATCCGCGGCGGTGAGGGCGACAAGACCGCCCTGGCCAAGCAGGTCGGGTCCCTGGTCGCCGAGCGCGCCAAGGCCGCGGGCATCGAGGCCGTCGTGTTCGACCGCGGCGGCAACAAGTACGCCGGGCGGATCGCCGCCCTGGCCGACGCCGCCCGCGAGGCCGGGCTCAGGTTCTGAGCCGGTCCCCACGCAAGCGGACGCATAGAGAGAGGTAATTCCAATGGCTGGACCCCAGCGCCGCGGTGGCGGCGCCGGTGGCGGCGAGCGGCGGGACCGACGGGACCGGCGGGACGGTGGCGCGGCCGCCGAGAAGACCGCGTACGTCGAGCGGGTCGTCGCGATCAACCGCGTCGCCAAGGTCGTGAAGGGTGGTCGTCGCTTCAGCTTCACCGCGCTGGTCGTGGTGGGCGACGGTGACGGCACCGTGGGTGTCGGTTACGGCAAGGCCAAGGAGGTGCCGGCCGCCATCGCCAAGGGTGTGGAGGAGGCCAAGAAGCACTTCTTCAAGGTCCCCCGGATCCAGGGCACCATCCCCCACCCGATCCAGGGTGAGGAGGCCGCGGGCGTCGTGCTGCTCAAGCCGGCCTCGCCCGGTACCGGTGTGATCGCCGGTGGCCCGGTGCGCGCCGTGCTGGAGTGCGCGGGCATCCACGACGTGCTGAGCAAGTCCCTCGGCTCGTCGAACCCGATCAACATCGTGCACGCCACGGTGGCCGCTCTGCGGGGCCTGCAGCGCCCCGAGGAGATCGCCGCCCGCCGCGGCCTGCCGCTGGAGGACGTTGCGCCCGCCGCTCTGCTGCGGGCGCGGGCTGGGGTGAGCGCCTGATGGCACGCCTGAAGGTCACCCAGACCAAGTCCTACATCGGCAGCAAGCAGAACCACCGCGACACCCTGCGTTCCCTCGGCCTCAGGCGAGTGAACGACTCGGTCGTCAAGGAGGACCGTCCCGAGATCCGCGGCATGGTGCAGACCGTCCGCCACCTCGTGACGGTCGAGGAGGTCGACTGACATGGCGGAGCAGAAGCCGCTGAAGGTCCACAACCTCCGGCCCGCCCCGGGCGCCAAGACCGCCAAGACCCGCGTCGGTCGTGGTGAGGCGTCCAAGGGCAAGACCGCCGGTCGTGGCACCAAGGGCACCAAGGCCCGCTACCAGGTTCCGGAGCGCTTCGAGGGCGGGCAGATGCCGCTGCACATGCGGCTGCCCAAGCTCCGGGGCTTCAAGAACCCCTTCCGCACCGAGTACCAGGTGGTGAACCTGGACAAGCTGGCGGACCTGTACCCCGAGGGTGGCGAGGTCACCGTCGAGGGCCTGGTCGCCAAGGGTGCGGTTCGCAAGAACCAGCTCGTGAAGGTGCTGGGCAACGGAGAGATCTCCGTGGCGCTGCAGGTGACCGTGGACAAGGTCTCCGGCTCCGCCAAGGAGAAGATCACCGCTGCCGGAGGCACCGTCACCGAGCTCGTCTGAGCACGGTGAGGTGAGCAACCGGGGGCGCCCAGGAACGGGCGTCCCCGGTTGGCCGTTCCAAGGGGGGCATGGTCGCCGGTAAGGTGGCGTGCGTTATTGACCTCCACAGGGTCGCTCCTGTGGAATCTGAACCGTTTTATCCGTTGATCCTCACGACCGTAACCTCTCGCGTGTGACGCGGGGGGCGCAGGAGGCACCGTGCTCACCGCGTTCGCCCGGGCGTTCAAGACGCCCGACCTGCGCAAGAAGCTGCTGTTCACCCTTGGCATCATGGTGCTCTTCCGCCTCGGGGCCCACATCCCCGTCCCGGGTGTCAGCTTCGAGAACGTCAACCAGTGTGTGAAAGAGGCCGAGGGCGCCGGCGCCGGCCTCTTCGGCCTGGTCAACATGTTCAGTGGTGGCGCGCTGCTGCAGCTGACCATCTTCGCGCTCGGGATCATGCCGTACATCACGGCGAGCATCATCCTGCAGTTGCTGGTGGTGGTGATCCCGCGGCTGGAGGCCCTCAAGAAGGAGGGGCAGTCCGGTCAGGCGAAGATCACACAGTACACCCGTTACCTGACGGTGGCGCTCGGTGTGCTCCAGGCCACCGGTCTGGTGGCGACGGCCCGCAGCGGCAGCCTCTTCGCGCAGTGCACCGTCCGCGACCAGATCATCCCCGACGACTCCATCTTCACCACGATCACCATGGTGATCGTCATGACCGCCGGCACCGCGCTGATCATGTGGCTGGGTGAGCTGATCACCGACCGCGGCATCGGCAACGGCATGTCGATCCTGATGTTCGTCTCGATCGCCGCCGGCTTCCCGGGTCTGCTGTGGGCCATCAAGGTGCAGGGCCACCTGGCGGACGGCTGGATCGAGTTCGGCGTGGTGATCCTCGCGGGTCTGGCGATGGTCGCCCTGGTGGTCTTCGTCGAGCAGGCGCAGCGCCGCATCCCCGTGCAGTACGCCAAGCGGATGATCGGGCGCCGCTCCTACGGCGGTACCTCCACCTACATCCCCCTGAAGGTGAACCAGGCGGGTGTGATCCCCGTCATCTTCGCCTCCTCCCTGCTCTACATCCCGGCGCTGATCGTTCAGTTCAGCGGGTCGCAGGCGGGCTGGGCCGACTGGATCAACCGGCACCTCGTCACGGGTGACCACCCGTACTACATCATCACGTACTTCGTGCTGATCGTGTTCTTCGCCTTCTTCTACGTCGCCATCTCCTTCAACCCCGAAGAAGTTGCCGACAACATGAAGAAGTATGGTGGTTTCATCCCGGGCATCCGGGCCGGACGTCCCACCGCGGAGTACCTGAGCTACGTGCTGAACCGCATCACGTGGCCGGGCTCGCTCTACCTGGGTCTGATCGCTCTGGTGCCCACCGTCGCGCTGGTGTTGTTCAACGCGAATCAGAACTTCCCGTTCGGCGGGACCAGCATCCTGATCATCGTGGGTGTCGGTCTGGAGACCGTGAAGCAGATCGAGAGCCAGCTTCAGCAGCGCCATTACGAAGGGTTCCTCCGCTGATGCGAATCGTCCTCGTCGGACCGCCTGGCGCGGGCAAGGGCACGCAGGCCGCGTACCTGGCCGAGAACCTGTCCATTCCGCACATCTCCACGGGCGACCTGTTCCGCGCCAACATCAGCCGGGGCACCCAGCTCGGACAGAAGGCGCAGGAGTACATGCGGGCCGGCAGGCTCGTACCCGACGAGGTCACCATCGGCATGGCCCGGGACCGGATGGCGCAGCCCGACGCGGCCGACGGCTTCCTGCTCGACGGCTTCCCCAGGAACATCGGCCAGGCCGAGGCCCTGGACGGCATCCTGCGCGAGTCCGGCACCCGGCTGAACGCGGTGCTGGACCTGGAGGTCCCCGAGGACGAGGTCGTCAAGCGGATCGCGGGACGGCGGATGTGCCGCAACGACAGCGGCCACATCTTCCACGTCGTGTACACCCCCCCGAAGACCGAGGGCGTCTGCGACATCTGCGGCGGCGAGCTCTACCAGCGCGAGGACGACCACGAGGACACCGTCCGCAAGCGCCTGGAGGTCTACCACACCGAGACCGAGCCGATCATCGACTACTACAAGGCCCAGGGCCTGGTGGTGACGATCTCGGCGCTCGGCAAGGTGCCCGAGGTCACCCGGCGCGCGATGGAGGCGCTCGGCCACACGGTGGAGCAGTCCGGGGCCTGACCCCGGAGAGAACGGCGAGGAGGCCGCGGGGCCCCGGGCGGGCGCCGCGGCCGTATCGTGTAGTGAACGGGCCCGGTGGCAGTGTGCCGGGCCGGACGTGCCACAGACAACCGCGAGCTGGAAGGCGTCAGCCGTCATGGTGGAGATCAAGACCCCCGAGCAGATCGCGAAGATGCGCGCGGCCGGGCTGGTCGTCGCCGCGATGCACGCGGCCTGCCGCAGGGCCGCGGTGCCGGGCGCGACCACCAAGGACCTGGACGAGGTCGCCGCCAAGGTGCTCGCCGACCACGGCGCCAAGCCGAACTTCCTCGGTTACGGCGGCTTCCCCGGCAACATCTGCACCTCGGTGAACGATGTCGTCGTCCACGGCATCCCCGACCGGGAGACGGTGCTGGAGTCGGGCGACATCGTCTCCATCGACGCGGGCGCGATCGTCGACGGCTGGCACGGGGACGCGGCGATCACCGTCTTCGTCGGCGAGGGCCACGCGCCCGAGGTGCACGAGCTGAGCAGGGTCACCGAGGAGTCGATGTGGGCCGGCATCGCGGCGATGCGCAGGGGCAACCGGCTGGTGGACATCTCCAGGGCGATCGAGGGCTACATCCGCCGCCAGCCCCGTCCGGCCTCCGGCCGCTACGGGATCATCGAGGACTACGGCGGCCACGGCATCGGCAGCCAGATGCACATGGACCCGCACCTGCTGAACTACGTCGAGCGCCGGCGCGGCCGGGGTCCGAAGCTGGTGCCGGGCATGTGCCTGGCGATCGAGCCGATGGTCAGCCTGGGCACGGCCAGGACCCATGTCCTCGAGGACGAGTGGACGGTCAAGACGGACGACGGCAGCTGGTCCTGCCACTGGGAGCACTCCGTCGCGCTGACCGAGCAGGGCCCGCTGGTGCTGACGGCGCCGGACGGTGGCCGGGCGAAGCTGGCGGAGTACGGCGTCACCACCGCCCCCGATCCGCTGGACTGACCGGGCCCGCCGGCCCTCCCCGGGGCCCCGGGCCGGGGCGCACGGAGCGTGCGTCCCCGGCCGCACCACCGCCTCCCTGCGGTGGGCCGGTGAACCGGGCCACGGGCCGGACGAAGTCCAGCCTGCCCGCATAAAGACCCCCCACGATGGGCATACATCCCCGATTCGTCTTTCCCGTAGCCGTGCCGTAGACTGGTGCGTCGGTCCATGTGTGCCTGCGCGCACCCACGGACTGACCCAGGTAGCCGATCCCGGAAGGTGAAGCGCTCAAGCATGGCCAAAAAACAAGGGGCCATCGAGATCGAGGGCACCGTCGTCGAGTCTCTCCCGAACGCGATGTTCAAGGTGGAGCTCCAGAACGGGCACCAGGTCCTCGCGCACATCAGCGGCAAGATGCGGATGCACTACATCCGTATCCTTCCCGACGACCGTGTCGTGGTGGAGCTGTCTCCCTACGACCTGACGCGCGGGCGGATCGTCTACCGCTACAAGTAGATCTCGCCCTCACTCCGCCCGGTGCGGAGTGGTGGCCTGACCCGGAGAACCTCACATCCCATGAAGGTCAAGCCGAGCGTCAAGAAGATCTGCGACAAGTGCAAGGTGATCCGCCGCCACGGCCGGGTCATGGTCATCTGCGACAACCTGCGCCACAAGCAGCGCCAGGGCTGACGCAAGACCTCCACGCCTCGCACCTCTCGCGGTTCTTCGCGCGACGCAAGCGACACGTATATACGCAGACACCCGACCCCCCGCCGTGACATCCGTCGACGCCGGTGGGGACGACACCCCCGGACGGAGGCCGGGGACCCGGCTCGTACTCGCTACGGGAACGGTGCTGCGGAAGACCTCCAACGAAACCAGGAGCCACGTTCATGGCACGCCTCGAAGGCGTTGACCTCCCGCGCGACAAGCGCGTGGAGGTCGCTCTCACCTATGTCTTCGGCATCGGTCGCACGCTCTCCCAGCAGACGCTCGCGAACACCGGTGTGAACCCGGACACCCGCGTCCGCGACCTGACCGAGGAAGAGCTCGTCAGGATCCGCGAGTACGTCGAGGCCAACATCCGCACCGAGGGTGACCTCCGCCGCGAGATCCAGGCCGACATCCGCCGCAAGGTCGAGATCGGCAGCTACCAGGGTCTGCGTCACCGCCGCGGTCTGCCCGTCCACGGCCAGCGCACCAGCACCAACGCCCGCACCCGCAAGGGCCCGCGTCGCGCGATCGCCGGCAAGAAGAAGCCGGGCAAGAAGTAGTCCTCACCGGACACCGCCAGTGGTCCGGACCGCAGGACCGACCACCTCCATAGGAGTATTTTTCTATGCCTCCGAAGGGCCGTACGGCCGGCGCCAAGAAGGTGCGCCGCAAGGAGAAGAAGAACGTCGCCCACGGGCACGCTCACATCAAGAGCACGTTCAACAACACCATCGTTTCCATCACCGACCCCACCGGCAACGTGATTTCCTGGGCTTCCGCCGGTCACGTGGGCTTCAAGGGTTCGCGCAAGTCGACGCCGTTCGCCGCGCAGATGGCCGCCGAGTCGGCCGCCCGCCGCGCGCAGGAGCACGGCATGCGTAAGGTCGACGTGTTCGTCAAGGGTCCCGGCTCCGGCCGTGAGACCGCGATCCGCTCCCTCCAGGCCACCGGCCTCGAGGTGGGTTCGATCCAGGACGTCACCCCGACCCCGCACAACGGCTGCCGCCCGCCGAAGCGTCGCCGCGTCTGATCCGGCAGAAGTAGGAGATACACGAACATGGCGCGTTACACCGGGGCCGACTGCAAGCGTTGCCGTCGGGAGAAGCAGAAGCTCTTCCTCAAGGGAGCGAAGTGCGAGAGCGCGAAGTGCCCGATCGAGATCCGTCCTTACCCCCCGGGTGAGCACGGACGCGGGCGCACCAAGGACAGCGAGTACCTGCTGCAGAAGCGTGAGAAGCAGAAGGCCGCCCGCATCTACGGTGTCCTCGAGAAGCAGTTCCGCGGTTACTTCAACGAGGCCAACCGCAAGCAGGGCAAGACGGGCGAGAACCTGCTCCGCATCCTGGAGTCCCGTCTGGACAACGTGGTCTACCGGGCCGGCTTCGCCAAGTCCCGCGACCACGCCCGCCAGCTCGTCCGTCACGGACACATCATGGTGAACGGCCGCAAGACCGACATCCCGTCGGCCCGCGTCGCTCCCAACGACATCGTCGAGGTCCGTCCCTCCTCCCGCAACATGACCCCCTTCCAGGTGGCTCAGGCGGAGGCCGGGGACAAGACGGTGCCGGCGTGGCTCGAGGCCATCCCGTCGCAGCTGCGGATCCTCGTCCACTCGCTGCCCGAGCGCCAGGTGATCGACACCCAGGTGCAGGAGCAGCTGATCGTCGAGCTGTACTCCAAGTAACCCGGAGTGCCGGCTCACGGTCACGGGCGGTGCGGCCCGCACGGGTCGCACCGCCCGTACCCTTGTAGTGGAAAACCGGGCTCCCGCCCGGTGCTCGGCATCAAATAGCGGTTGCCGAAGACTGGAGGCACACCCCCATGCTGATCGCTCAGCGCCCCTCACTGACCGAAGAGGTCGTGGACGAGTTCCGTTCCCGGTTCGTGATCGAACCGCTGGAGCCGGGCTTCGGCTACACCCTCGGAAACTCCCTGCGTCGCACGCTCCTGTCCTCGATCCCCGGTGCTGCCGTGACCAGCATCCGGATCGACGGCGTCCTGCACGAGTTCACCACCGTGCCGGGCGTCAAGGAGGACGTCACCGACCTGATCCTCAACATCAAGAGCCTGGTCGTCTCCTCGGAGCACGACGAGCCGGTCGTGATGTACCTGCGCAAGCAGGGTCCGGGTCTGGTCACCGCCGCCGACATCGCCCCGCCGGCCGGTGTCGAGGTGCACAACCCCGACCTGGTCCTCGCCACGCTGAACGGCAAGGGGAAGCTGGAGATGGAGCTGACCGTCGAGCGCGGTCGAGGCTACGTCTCCGCCGTGCAGAACAAGCAGACCGGCCAGGAGATCGGCCGCATCCCGGTCGACTCCATCTACTCGCCGGTCCTCAAGGTCACCTACAAGGTCGAGGCGACCCGTGTCGAGCAGCGCACCGACTTCGACAAGCTGATCGTCGACGTCGAGACCAAGGAGTCCATGCGCCCCCGTGACGCCATGGCCTCCGCGGGCAAGACCCTGGTCGAGCTGTTCGGCCTGGCCCGCGAGCTGAACGTCGACGCCGAGGGCATCGACATGGGTCCGTCCCCGACGGACGCCGCGCTCGCCGCCGACCTGGCCCTGCCGATCGAGGAGCTGGAGCTGACCGTCCGCTCCTACAACTGCCTCAAGCGCGAGGGCATCCACTCGGTGGGCGAGCTGGTGGCCCGCTCCGAGGCGGACCTGCTCGACATCCGCAACTTCGGCGCCAAGTCGATCGACGAGGTCAAGGCGAAGCTGGCCGGCATGGGCCTGACCCTCAAGGACAGCCCGCCCGGATTCGACCCGACCGCCGCCGCGGACGCCTTCGGCGCCGACGACGACGCGGACTCCGGTTTCGTCGAGACCGAGCAGTACTGAGCGGTACCGAGCGGTACTGACGCCGGTCCCGCCGGCATCCCGACCGGGCGCGGCAGCCGCCCGCGCCCGGTCGGCCCACGTTCTCCGGAGCGTACGACCGAGTGCGCGAGCGCGGTCGCACGCCCCGGCTCCGGCGGGCACGAGCCCGTACGGACGCTGACACCGGTACCTGACACGGCCGGTGCAGACATCGAGGAGAGACAACCATGCCGAAGCCCACCAAGGGCGCCCGCCTCGGCGGCGGCGCCGCGCACGAGAAGGCCATGCTGGCGAACCTCGCCACCGCCCTCTTCGAGCACGGCCGCATCACCACCACCGAGGCCAAGGCCCGCCGCCTGCGCCCGGTGGCCGAGCGTCTGATCACCAAGGCGAAGAAGGGCGACCTTCACAACCGCCGCCGGGTGATGCGCACGATCCTCGACAAGAGCGTCGTGCACACGCTCTTCACCGAGATCGGCCCGCGCTACGAGAACCGCCCCGGCGGTTACACCCGCATCACCAAGATCGGCAACCGCCGCGGCGACAACGCGCCCATGGCGGTCATCGAGCTGGTGGAGGCCCTGACCGTGCAGCAGGAGGCCGTCGGCGAGGCCGAGGCCGCCACGAAGCGCACGGCCAAGGACGCCGCGGGCGACGAGGCCGTGAAGGACCTCAGGAAGGACGCCGCGAAGGACGAGACCGCCGAGGCCCCGGCCGAGGAGAAGTCCGAGGAGACCGAGGCCGCGGCCGAGGCTCCGGCCGAGGAGAAGAAGGACGCCTGAGGCGTTCTCCGCTCCGGGGCGTCCCGAGCACACCGCGGCGGACCCGCCACCCCTTTTCCGGGAGCGGGACCGCCGCCGTTTACGCGCTGCACGTGCTGTAAGCGCTGCACGCGCTCTTCGAGAGGATCACGGCGTGAGCGACGAGGCGGAGCCCGGGTACGTGCGGGTCCGGCTGGACCTGTCGTACGACGGCAGGGAGTTCTCCGGCTGGGCGCGGCAGCGCGGGCGGCGCACCGTGCAGGGCGAGCTGGAGGACGCGCTGCGGGTGGTGACCCGCTCGGAGGAGGTCTTCGAGCTGACGGTCGCCGGCCGTACCGACGCGGGCGTCCACGCCCGCGGCCAGGTGGCGCACGCCGATCTGCCGGCCGGTCTGTGGGAGGCGCACCGGGAGCGGCTGCTGCGCCGGCTGGCCGGGCGGCTGCCGCACGACGTGCGGGTGCACCGGATCGGCGAGGCCCCGCCCCACTTCAACGCGCGCTTCTCGGCGATCTGGCGCCGCTACGCCTACCGCGTCTGCGACCACCCGGGCGGGGTGGACCCGCTCCGGCGCGGCCATGTGCTGTGGCACGACTGGCCGCTGGACGTGGACGCCATGAACGAGGCGGCCGAACGGCTGCTGGGGGAGCACGACTTCGCCGCCTACTGCAAGCGGCGCGAGGGCGCCACGACCATACGGACCCTCAGGGAGCTGAGCTGGACTCGGCGCCCCGACGGCACCGTGGAGGCCCGGGTGGTCGCCGACGCCTTCTGCCACAACATGGTGCGCTCGCTGGTGGGCGCCCTGCTCTTCGTCGGCGACGGGCACCGCCCGCCGGCGTGGCCGGGGCGGGTGCTGGCGGCCGGGGTGCGGGACTCGGCGGTGCACGTGGTGCGGCCGCACGGGCTCACCCTGGAGGAGGTCGGCTACCCGGCCGACGGACTGCTGGCCGCGCGCAACGCCGAGGCGCGCAACCGCCGTACCCTCCCGGGCGCGGGTGTGGGAGCCGGCTGCTGCTGAGCGGCGCGAGCCGCCCGCGCACGCCCTGACGACGGGGGCGGCCCACCACCCCGGGCCCCCGCCCCGTCCCCGTTCGGCCGCGGGGCCGCGCCACCACCCGCCCCACCCGGGCGTCGCTCCCGGTCGGGGCGGGGCCGGTCGTACGGCGGGCCTTCGGACCGGCCGGTCCCCCGCCGCCTTCTCTCCCGGGGACAGGCTGTTCGGCGCGTTCGCTACAAGCCGATCTTTTGTCAGGTCCTTGACCGCCGAATAGGCGCCCAGGAAGATCACCCGGGTTTCACTTGGTTCAAAGGATCTTCACAAGGGGTGGGAAGAGGCGTGCGTACACGCGCGGGCACGATCGGGCTGGCCTTGGTGGCGGCGATGGCACTGTCCGGCGGAGCACCATCTCTGGCCCCTGTGGCGGAGGCCGCGACCGGGTGCACCGCGGACACCGGGTCGGACTTCAACGGCGACGGCGTCCGCGACGTCGCGATCGCCGACCCCGAGGCCACGGTCTCCGGGCACTCCGAGGCGGGGACCGTCCACATCGTCTACGGCGGCGGTCAGGGAGTGGAGGAGATCTCCCAGGACACCGAGGGGATCCCGGGAACGGCTGAACCGGGAGACCGCTACGGCCACGCCCTCGCGACCTTCGACCACAACGGAGACGGCTGCGCCGACCTGGCCGTCGGCTCCCCCTACGAGGACATCGGGGCCGAGGCCGACGCGGGATCGGTGCAGATCCTCTACGGCTCGCCCGCCGGTCTGGGCAGGGGGCCCGCCGCCCTCGACCTCCACCAGGGCAAGGGATCCGGCAGCATCGCCGCCGCGGCGGCCGAGGCCGGAGACTGGTTCGGACACTCCCTGGCGGCGGGCCACACCGGGCCCGGCCGCCCCTACCTGGTCATCGGAGTACCCGGCGAGGACCTGAGCGGCGGGCTGCGCGACGCCGGCGGCGTCCACTACCTGCGCGACAGCATCAACGTCGCCTTCAACCAGAACGACAACGGTGCGTCCGGCCTCCCGGAGAACGACGACCGGTTCGGCTACGCGGTCGCCGCCTCGCCCTACCACATCGCCGTCGGCGTCCCCGGCGAGGCGATCGGTGACCGCACCTTCTCCGGTGGCATGCAACTGCTCAGGCACGCGATCAACTCCGACGGCAACCCCACGCCGGTGGGCGGAACCCACCAGGACACACCCGGGATCAACGGAGTGGCCGAGACCGGCGACCAGTACGGAGCGGCGCTGGCCGCCGTGCAGTACCGGCCCTCGGGCTCCTCCTCGACGACCGACACCCTGGTCGTGGTGGGCGTCCCCGGTGAGGACACCTCCACCGGCGAGGACGCCGGGCGGGTCGTCACCCTGAAAGTCACCCTCTCCGGAGACACGACCCAGGTCGCCGAGCTGATGACGGTCAAGCCCGAGCGCAGGGGCTACTGGATGCTGGACACCGCCACCGACGGTGCCTCCGCCAACGTCCAGGACGGCGGCGAGCCGTTGGCCCTGAACGGGAACGCGTCGGTCTACCGTCCCGCCGACCCGCTGTTCGACGACACCGCACTGGTCGGCGACGCGGCCATCTGGCCCTGGACGGCGACGGCGACTGGGCGGCCACGGCCACGCCGCCGGTGAGCGGCGACGGCGGCTTCACCATCACCGCCCGCGCCCGGCTCACCACCGACTCCCCGGCGCAGTCGCAGACCGTGTTCCCCCTGCCGGGGCAGAACACCGACCGGGTGACGGTGCGCTACCAGGCGGCCACCGGGCAGTGGGAGCTGGAGGTCTCCGAGACCGACGCGGCCGACTCGCCGACCACCGCTTTCACCGACGCGGAACAACTGCCGGTCAGCGGAGGCCCCGGCCAGCACCTGGCCGTGGTCTACGACGCCTTCGCCAACGAGTTGCGCCTCTACGTGGAGGGCCAGCTGACCGCCACCGCACACGGTCAGGACGACACCCTGTGGCCCGCGACCGGCGGACTCCAGGTCGGCCGCTCCGCACAGGGCGGCGGTGGCGAGTACTTCGCCGGCGCGCTGGACGAGGTGCGCGTCTACGCCGGCGCGGTGGACCCCACCGGCATCAAGAAGATGTGGCAGCCCACTGCCGTCCCCGACCTGTGACAGCCCCGGGGCACCGGCCACCGCCGGTGCCCCGCCATCCGTGCCGCCTGCCCCAACCCCCGCCTTCGGACTCGCGGAGAAGAGAACCCCCTTGAATCCCCTCAGAGGCCGCCTGCTCAGCCGCCGCATACCCAAACGCGTCGTCGGCGCCGTCGTCCTGGGCCTGAACCTGGCCCTCGTCGGCGCCACGGCCACGGCCGAGGCCGTACCGCTCGACAAGGACACCGGCAAAGGCCGGCCCGGCGTCCAGGGCTCCGCCGACCCGGCCGAGGGCCGGGACGCCAAGGCCGCGCCCCGGCCGGCCGACCCCACGAAGAAGGCAGCGGTCACCCGGCTGGACAAGGCCGAGTGGCCGAAGCCCGGCAGCGCCGAGATCGCGGTCGCCGCCGACGCGAGGGCCGCCGAGCGTACCGAGGTCGGCGGTCTGCCGGTGACGGTCACGGCGGTCGCACCGGAGAAGCCCGGAAAGAAGGCCGCGGAGAACAAGAAGGCCGGAAAGGCCGAAGCCGGAAGGGCGGGAGCCTCCCCGGCCGAGGTCCGCGTCACCTCCCTGGACCGCGAGCGCGCCGCCGAACTCGACAGCGCCGTGGTGCTGAAGGTCAGCCGGACCGACGGCTCCGAGCAGCCCGGGCCGGTGGAACTCTCGCTGGACTACTCGGAGTTCGCCGATGGGTACGGCGGCGGCTACGGTTCCCGGCTGCGTCTGGTGGAGCTGCCCGACTGCGCCGCGACCGCTGCCCCGGGCACCGCGGAGTGCCCCGAGCTGCCCGTCCCCCTGGCATCGGACAACGACACCTCGAAGCGGACGGTCACCGCGCGCGTGGAGGCACAGCCGGCGAAGCCGGGCCTGTCCACCCAGGCGGGAGAGTCCTCCACTCTGGTGGCCCTGACCTCAGGCACCTCCTCGGACAAGGGCGACTACAAGGCGACCCCCCTGTCGCCCTCGGCGAGCTGGTCGGTGGCCAACTCCTCCGGCGGGTTCTCCTGGAACTACCCCTTCCGCACCGTCCCGACCCCCGGCGGGCTGGCCCCGACCATCGGACTGGGCTACTCCTCGCAGTCCGTGGACGGGCGCACCTCGGTCACCAACAACCAGGGCTCCTGGATCGGCGACGGCTTCAGCTACGAACCCGGCTACATCGAGCGCAGCTACAAGCCCTGCGTCGACGACGGCCACAAGACCTCCGCCGAGCAGTGCTGGGCGTTCGACAACGCCACCATCATGCTCGAAGGCAGCTCCAGCCGGCTCATCAAGGACGACGACACCGGTGAGTGGCACTTCACCGGCGAGAGCGGCGCCCGCGTGGAGAAGCTCACCGGTGCCGCCAACGGGGACGACGACGGCGAGCACTGGCGGGTCACCACCACCGACGGCACCGAGTACTACTTCGGTCTGAACCGGCTGCCGGGCTGGACCTCCGGCAAGGAGGAGACCGACTCGGCCTGGACCGTCCCCGTCTTCGGCGACGACTCCGGCGAGCCCTGCCACGACACCACCTTCTCCAAGGCGCACTGCGAGCAGGCATGGCGGTGGAACCTCGACTACGTCAAGGACACCCACGGCAACGTCATGTCGTACTTCTACGGGGCGGAGACCAACCACTACGCCCTGAACGGCAGGACGGACACCGACGGCACCGTGTACCACCGCGGCGGCTACCTCAAGCGCATCGACTACGGCCAGCGCCACGGACAGGTGTACGCGACCAAGGCCCCGGCACGGGTGAAGTTCACCGTCGCCGAACGCTGCCTGCCCACCGACACCTTCGACTGCGCCGCGAGCAAGCGCACCACGGCCAACGCCGCCCACTGGCCCGACACCCCGGTCGACCTGGAGTGCAAGGCCGGTGTCCACTGCGAGGCCGGCCAGATCTCGCCCTCGTTCTGGACCACCAAGCGGCTGACCGGCATCACCACCCGGATGCGCACCGGCGCCGACACCTACGAGGACGTCGACGCCTGGACGCTCACCCACCGCTTCCTCGACAACGGTGACGACTCCAAGACGCTGTGGCTGTCGAAGATCGGCCATGAGGGCCGGGTCGGCGACGACCACACCGCGATGCCCTCGGTCGACCTGTACGGCATCCAGCTGGAGAACCGGGTGGACGCCGACGGCGACAACATCGACGCCTTCCACCGCCACCGCCTGGCCTCCGTACTGAGCGAGACCGGCGCCCAGCTCGACGTCGACTACGCCCCCACCGAGTGCACCGCCGGAGCCCTGCCCGCCCCGGGGAAGTCCACCAAGCGCTGCTACCCGGTCAGGTGGGCACCCCCCGGGCACACCGAGCCGATCACCGACTGGTTCCACAAGTACGTCGTCGCCGAGATCGTCGAGACCGACCGCACCGGCGGCGGCGACGACCTCGTCACCCGCTACGACTACCAGGGCCCGGCCGCCTGGCGGCACGCCGAGCCCGACGGCATCACCGACGAGAAGTACCTGACCTGGGGCCAGTGGCAGGGCTACGGCAAGGTCACCGTCACCGGCGGCGACGGCGAGACCACCTCGACGCGGACCGACCACACCTACCTGCGGGGCATGCACGGTGACAAGGACCCCGACGGCGGCACCCGCTCGGTGACGGTCACCGACTCCACCGGCAAGAGCTACACCGACCACGAGGAGTACACCGGCTTCGAGCTGGAGGCGGCCACCTACGACGACGGCGGGATCGTCTCCAAGGTCGTCAACGAGCCCTGGAAGCACGACACCGCCGTCCAGACCAAGTCCTGGGGCACCACCAAGGCCACCATCACCAAGACGGTCACCACCCGCGGCTACAACCTGCTGTCCGACGGCACCTGGCGGAAGACCAGGTCCGTCTCCACCTACGACACCGACACCGACACCGGCCGGCTGGTCAGGACCGACGACTTCGGAGACCTGGCCACCACCGACGACGATCGCTGCACCCGTCTGTGGTACGCCGACAACCCCGCGGAGAACATCTACGAGCTGCCCTCGCGCAGCGAAGCCGTCTCCGTCGCCTGCTCGGCCACTCCCGACCGCACCACCCAGGTCGTCGCCGACGAGCGCACCCACTACGACGGCGGCGGCTTCGGCGACGCGCCCACCAAGGGCGATGCCACCAGGACCGAACGGCTGACCTCGCACGACGGCACCGAGGGCACCTACCAGGTCACCGGCACCACCACCTACGACGCCTTCGGACGCCCCACCGCGCAGACCGACGCGGCCGGCGCGACCACGAGCACCGAGTACACCGACGTCAACGGCCTGATCTCGCAGACCGAGGTCACCAACGCGCTCGGCCACGTCACCACCACCGACTACGCCCCGGCCTGGGGGCAGTCGACGGGCCAGACCGACCCCAACGGCAGGCGCACCGACCTGGCCCACGACGCCCTGGGACGGCTGACATCGGTCTGGATGCCGGACCGGCGCAAGACCCAGACGCCGAGCATCAGGTACTCCTACACCGTCCGCAAGGACAAGGCCGTCGCGGTCAGGACCGAGAAGGTCGAGATCAGCGGCGAGTACGGCACGGAGTACGAGCTGTACGACAGCCTGCTGCGCCCGCGCCAGAAGCAGACCGAGGGGCCGGACGGCTCCCGCATGGTCGCCGACACCTTCTACGACGGCACCGGGAAGGTCCGGAAGGCCAACGCCACCTACAACGCACTCGGCGCGCCCTCGGACGAACTGCTGGTCGTCAACGACGGCCAGGTCGGGGCGCAGACCCTGACCGAGTACGACAGCCTGGGCCGCGCCACGGCGCAGACCCTCGCGGTCGCGGGCGTCGAGCAGTGGCGGACCACCACCGCCTACGACGGCGAGCGCACCCACGTCGACCCGCCCGAGGGCGGGGTGCCCACCACCACCGTCACCAACGCCGCCGGACAGATGACGGAGCTGCGCCACTACCACGGCGACGCCCCGAACCCCGACGGCGCGGCGGGCCCCGGCAACGGCTACGACGCGACGAAGTACACCTACACCCCGGCCGGGCAGCTGGAGACGGTCACCGACGCCCAGGGCAACACCTGGCGGTACGAGTACGACCAGCTGGGCCGCAGGGTCAAGAGCATCGACCCCGACAGCGGCACCTCCACCACCACCTACGACGCCGCCGACCGGCCGGTGTCGACGATGGACGCGCGTGGCAAGGTCGTCTCCACCGTCTACGACAAGCTGGGGCGGGCCACCTCCACCTGGGAGGGGCAGCCCCAACTGGGCACCAGGCTCACCGAGACCCGGTACGACAAGGCCGGCTGGCTGGGGCACGCCTACGCCTCGCTGCGGTACGTGAACGGCGGCAGCCAGTACTTCGCCACGGTCACCCAGGCCATGGACGAGTACTACCGCCCCCTGAGGACGGCCTACTCGGTGCCCTCCTCCGAGGGCGCGCTGGCGGGCATCTACACCTTCACCTCCACCTACAACCGGGACGGCACACTCGGCGGCCAGGGCATGCCCGCCGCGGGCGGCCTCGGTTCGGAGGCGATCGTCTTCGGCTACGACGAGCTGCAGCGCCCGACCTCCATGACGGGCAACACCCCGTACGTCACCGACACCGTCTACTCCACCACCAGCCTGCTCCAGCAGCTCCAGCTGTCCACCGGCGGCGGCAAGCAGGTCTGGCAGACCTTCCAGTACGAGAAGGGAACCGACCGGCTGACCCGCTCGGTGGTCGACATCGAGGGCGTCACCGGACCGGCGAAGGCGGCGAACTACTCCTACGACCAGGTCGGCAACGTCCTGTCGATCTCCGACACCTCGGGCGCCTCTCCTGACGTGCAGTGCTTCGCCTACGACACCGGGCAGCGCCTGGCCGAGGCCTGGACCCCGGCGGCGAGCCCCGAACAGGCGGCCGGCTCCGGCACGGCCGGCGGGCAGCCGGGCGGCTCCTCCCCGGCGGCGTGCGGCGCGGCACCGGGGCAGAGCGCGCTGGGCGGGCCGGCACCGTACTGGAAGTCCTACACCGTCGACGCGATCGGCAACCGCACCCAGGAGGTCGTCCACGACACCGGCCTGGACGCGGCCAAGGACGTCACCCGCACCTACACCTACGGCGAGGGCGACGCCGGACCGCACGCGGTCACCGAGGTCGTGGAGAACACCCCGACCGGCGACCGCCGGTCCACCTACGCCTACGACGCCTCCGGCAACACCACCGAGCGCGTCCTGGGCGGTGACACCCAGACCCTGCACTGGGACGCCGAAGGTCAGCTGACCAGGACCGTCGAGGCGGACGGACGGGAGGCCACCTATCTCTACGACACCGGCGGCAACCGTGTCATCCGTCGCGACGCCACCGCCACCACGGTCTACCTGCCGGGCATGGAACTGCGCCTGCCCAAGGGCGGCAGCGAGGTGGAGGCCACCCGCTACTACTCCTTCGCCGGCCAAACGGTCGCCGTCCGCACCGACGACGACAAGTTGTCCTTCCTCGCCTCCGATCACCACGGCACCGGTGAGCTGGCCATCGACGCCGCCACCGGCGCCGTCGCACAGCGCCGCTTCGACCCCTACGGGCTGGAGCGGGGTCAGGCGAGCGGCGCCTGGCCGGGGGAGAAGGGGTTCGTCGGCGGCACGATCGACGCCCAGACCGGGCTGACGAGCGTCGGGGCGCGCGAGTACGACTCGTCGCTGGGCAGGTTCGTCTCGGTCGACCCGGTCATCGACTACACCAGCCCTCAGCAGATCAACGGCTACGCCTACGCCAACAACACCCCCGTCACGCTGTCGGACCCCACCGGGCTGGCCATCCCCGAGTGCATGCAGGGCCTCATCAAGTGCCAGGGCGGGCTGCCCATCCCCAGCAGCAAGGGCGGCGGCTATGTGAAACCCGACAAGGAGGTCACCGAGGCCCAGGAGAACCTCGACAGGGCCCAGCGCCAGTACTCGTCCGCGAAGAAGCGGGTGAAGCGGGCGGCCAGGGAACTGGTCGAGATCGCCAAGGACATCCTCGGCGTCAACGCCGCGATGGACTGCTTCTCCAGCGGTGACCTCGCCGCGTGCGGGGAGACCGCGCTGAACATCGCGGGTTCCTTCGCCGGCGGCCTGGCCGGCAAGATCCTCGCCAAGTACGGAGCCCCGTGGAACTGGGCCAAGGGCGCCAAACTCACCAAGCGTGTCTGGGGCCTGCTCGACGACCTGGTCGGCGGCGCCAAGGACATGTGGTCCTCGTCCAAGGCCGTCGGCAAGGCCAAGGACACCCTGAAGGCCGCGAAAGCGAAGCTGACACGGAAGAGCAAGTGCCACAGCTTCCTGCCGGGCACATCGGTCCTCCTCGCCGACGGCACCGGTAAGCCGATCGAGGACGTCGAACTCGGGGACAAGGTCACCGTCACCGACCCCGGGACCGGCGAGACCACGGTCCGCGAGGTCGTCGGCACCATCGTCACCGAGGACGACAAGCACTTCGTCGACCTGACCATCACCACCGGAGAGGGCCCGGCGGCTCTGATCTCCACCACCACCCACCCCTTCTGGGCCGAGTCCGAGCGGGAGTGGATCGAGGCCGGCGACCTCGAACCGGGCATGGAGCTCCGTACCCCGGACGGCGACACCGTCACGCTCACCGGCACCCGCCACTTCGACAAGCGCCAGCGCACCCACGACCTCACGATCAACGGCATCCACACCTACCATGTGCTCGCGGGCACCACACCGGTACTCGTACACAACTGTGGTGGATCGCAACCCGGACACTCCGATCTTTGCAGATGCGACCCGGAGAAGCCCCGCAGCGAGGTTGTCCTGGACGCGGACTCGTTCGAACAGGCCAGAAACCAGGCCCTGGACACCGTGGGGCCCATCGATACCGGTTCGTGGAAGCGTCGGCAGGGGACGATGGAGTCTGCGGTCGACACATTCGGTAGGGATACCGGGTTCACCGCGACCAGTGGTGGGGAATACAGGTCGTTCCGCCTGGATACCGACGACCGAATCGGCCCGCACATCAATGTGATGACGGGTAAGGGGGCGGCGGTTCGAAAATGGGCGATAAGGTTCCCTGGCGGGAGTAGGGGTATTTCGACATGGTTGAGGCGGAACGTATGACCGACGATAGTTCTTATGGGAGTCATCCGGAATACCTTCCGGACTTCATGAATGACCCCCGTGACGATGACGGCCGACAGGTGGTGAAGCTGGATCTCGCCGAGAACCGCGCGCTGGCGGCAGCGACGCTGAGTAGATTTCCGGCTGCTACCGGCGACGTGATCGACTTCGAGTCCACTCCGTTCGAAGACCGACTCTGGTGGGACGATGAGGAGCACTGGACGAGGATGGCGGCGGAGCTGCTCTCCTCGTACGTACAGCGGGGTGAGCGGATCGCCGTCATCTGGGGCAACTATCTGATGCCGGCCGTGACCATGCCTGCGGATGTTGCGGTGCGACATGCGCGGGACATCCTGGACGCTGGGCCGCACTTCTGGATCCATCCGCTTGGCGGTTCGGTGCTCATCGAATGCCTAATGGATGGACAAGTGACGGTCGTGACGATTCCGTCAAGCTATTGATCCGAAACGCTTTGGGTTCAGGCTCGTTGATGGTGTGTGAGTGATCTGGTGGGGGATGCGCGGACCTGGTCGCCGGACGCGCAGGAGGCCGTGCGTCTGCTGGCGGTGTCCGCTCTGGTGGAGGGCCGGGACCGGTTGGAGGTCGCCGCTCTGTTCAGGGTGTCGGTCAGGGCCGTGGACAACTGGTGGGCGAGGTGGCAGGCGGGTGGCCGGGACGCGCTGCTGTCCCGGCCGCGAGGCCGACGCACAGGCGAGCACCAGGTTCTGTCCGAGGCCGAGCAGGCTGCCGTCCGGCAGGCCGTCCTCGACCACACCCCATCCGACCTGGGGCTTTCCGGTCAGCTGTGGACGCGGGGGCTGATGGGCGAGCTGATCTTCAAGCTGTACCGGATCCGCTTCACCGAACCCGGGGTGGGCAAGTACCTCAGGCGGTGGGGCCTGACGTTCCAGCGACCGGACAAGCGGGCGGTCGAGCAGGATCCGGAAGCGGTCCGCGTCCGGTGCGAGGAGGGCTGGCCGGCGATCCGGGCCAGGGCGAGGACGGAAGGCGCCGAAGTCCTCTTCGCCGACCAGGTCGGCATCCGCTCGGACCAGGTCACTGGCCGCACCTGGGGCGCCAAGGGCCAAACGCCGGTCGTGCGTCGCACGGGGAACCGGTTCTCGGTGAACGCGATGTCCGCGATCAGCACCAAGGGGCGGATCCACTTCATGGTCTTCACCGAGTCGTTCGACGCGAAGGTCATGTGCCGCTTCCTCACCCGGCTCGTCGGCCACTTCGACCGCAAGGCCCACCTGATCGTCGACCGACACTCGGCCCACCGCTCGAAGGCCGTACGGACCTGGCTCGCCGACCACACTGACCAGGTGGAGCTGCACTTCCTGCCCTCGTACTCACCCGAGCCGAACCCGGACGAGCTGGTCAACGCCGACCTCAAACGCAGCCTGCCCCACACCCACCGAGTCGGAAACCAGAACGAACTCGCCGCCGAAACCCGACGGTTCTTCCACCGCCGACAACGCCAGCCCCACATCGTGCGCGGATACTTCGGCGGTCGGCACGTCCGCTACGTCATCGACGAGTGAACCCTATGAGTTTCTGATCAATAGGAGGTTCGTACTGGTGGATAACAGGGGTGGCGGTGTCTGACTGGTCGGCGCTTTTTACGGAAATGGAAACGGCTAAGCGCAGGTTGGCGGTGAGTGAAGATTTTTCATCTTGATCAGTTGGCGAGTTCGAGGGCGACGACGGCTCGGACGATGGCGGTGATCCGGGTGGTGCCGCAGCGGAGCTTCCGCAGGAGCCGCCAGCC